>NZ_JASCPT010000049.1:0-38633 GCF_029959775.1 Pseudomonas sp. PS01270
GGCCCTAAATTTGCGCCCCTCACCTATTTAATTTGGGGGGCCCGCGCGGGCCCGCGAAGGGGTCCTGTCAGGCACTGATGCATCTGAATGACACACCGCCTTCGCGAGCAGGCTCGCTCCCACAAGGGGATTGCGAACTATTCTGAATATGTGTGTGTTGAACCAATCTAGAGCTGTCGGCCCTTGACCTTCAGGTGCCGCGCATACCAAGGGCGCTGTGGCACTTTGCGGAACAGTTCGGTCATGTTGTCTTCGTCGCCAAAAGTGATACGCAGCGCCAGTTTCATGGTTTCCGGGTCCATCTCCACGGATCGCCCCGCTTGCAGGCCGGGCACGGTGCTGCAGCCGTGGGTGTCGGGGCCGAGCCAGGGGTCGGCGACTTCCACCCAGCGCCCCGGTGCAAACCATGGCACGCCGTTGACTTCCAGACGGCTCACTTCGCCCGGATGAAAACGTTCATGGGCGCGGAACCAGTCTTCCAGGCGATCATCGATCCAGCCATGAAAGCGCCAGAACACCGGGTTCACATGGGAGGAAAAAGGGTCGCCGAGAAAGTCGTTTTCCGGCGCATACCAGCGCGCGGCGAAGTCCGCCTGATCGCGCGCCATCGGCACCGGAATGTCATTGGACGGATCACGCGCCACCGAGGCCCAGCGCATGTGCAGCCAGTCGTGCAGGCCCAGTTCGACTTCCGAACCGAACTGGCCAAGGGTCAATTTCGACAAGTAGCGCGGGTCACGGTACTGCGATTCCCATACCAGGAAATTGCTCTGGAAAGTCTCCGCCGCTTTGATGTCGCTGACCCATTTGGTGTACTCGTCATCACCCTCGGCCAGCCAGGTCGGCGGCAGTGAGTTGCCGTCGTGGTTGTCGAAATAACGCGCGAAGCCTTGGCGGTCCCGCTCCAGCTCAGGCTGCGGCTGCGGGAACGCCGGCCACGATGGCAAATCCTGCATCGAGCGGGCGATGCCAAGCATGTGCCGGTGCATAAAGAAAAAATCCACGCCCGAGCCATTGCGATCCTTGCTTGGCCCACGGGCGTCGCGTTCCTTGTCACGTGGCCCGGGCTGCCAGCCGATGCCGCGCAGCGATTCGCGTTTTTTCTCCGAGAGCTTGTGCCACTTGTCGCGGGTGGCGTGCCAGAGCTGGTGGAACAACCGATGCTCGGGCGCCACCAGCCAGGCCAACAGTTGCGGATTAAGCCCGGTGCGTTCACGGGCCTCGGGAAAACGCCGCTTGATAGCGATGAAATGATTGTCCAGCTCGGGCAACGCCAACGACCGGTCCAGACGCAGCACTTGCCCGGTGAACGTGGCGCTGCCGGCATTACCGAACGCCGCCCAGACTTCATCCAGTTTGACTTTGAATTCATACACCGGCGGCGCAAGTGGCGAATCGGTGCGCAGCAGGCGCCAATACATCTCGGCGCCGTTGCCCGGTGCCAGATCGCCAATGACTTGATAACGCACAGGCCCTTCGGCACGCAGATTCGCTCCGGTGTCGAGATAGCCGCGCAAGCCGCGCCCACGATGGGCGATGTCGAGAAACAGCTCCAGGCCTTGCGCCGGCAGACCATCAAGCCCCGCCGCCGCACCGGTAAAGCGAATGTCCCAGACCCCACGCAAATTGTCCGCCAGCTGTTGCCCGGCGGTGTCCGCCAGATCGACCGTGGCCTCGCCCGGGGTGATCGGAAACTCCTCGCGAGTCAGTTCACGATGTGCATAAAAAGCGGCAGGCAGCGCGGCGCCCGTGAGTGCCATGCCCGCCATGAACCAGCGTCGAGAGATCGTCATTGCCCTACCTGTGTCAGCCATGAAGCAGGCTTTATCCAAGCTAGAACGTTTGCTCGGCGGGGAAATTTACGCCGCCGGCAAAACATCCCTGCGCCGCTGCCGGGCATTTGTAACGCACACCTAAATTAGCCGTGCAGCCACTCGTTCTTCCCAGATAGCAAAGGCCCCTGCGCCTGTACCTCGACGGCGAACCTGAATGAGATGGCAATGACAAAACCGCGTTGGAAAAAGGCTCTATTCATCGGCCTGCCGCTGGCCCTGGCGATCAGTGCCGGCGCAGGATTTCTGGCCTGGGATTACTGGAACAACCCCGGCTATCCGGTGAAGGTGATGAAACAGGCGACGGAGTTGCAGGACCGCCTGCTGTCGTTCGACAGCCACATCACCGTGCCGCTGAGTTTCGGCAGCCACGACCACGAAGCTGACAAGGATGGCCCGGGCCAGTTCGACCTCATCAAGGCCAATCGCGGACGCCTGTCCGGCGCGGCGCTGACGGTGTTCGGCTGGCCGGAAATGTGGAACGGCCCGAACGCCCCGCACCGTCCGACCGAGGGTTTTGTCGAAGAAGCGCGCAATCAGCAGGAGGTGCGCTACAAGATCATTTCCGGGATTGTCCGCGACTTCCCCAATCAGGCCGGCATCGCCTACACACCGGATGATTTCCGCCGCCTGCACGGCGAAGGCAAGTTTGCGATTTTCATCAGCATGCTCAACGCCTATCCACTGGGCAATGACCTGAGCAAGCTCGACCTGTGGGCCGGGCGCGGTATGCGCATGTTCGGTTTCAGTTACATCGGCAACAACAGCTGGGCCGACTCGTCGCGGCCGCTGCCGTTTTTCAATGACTCGCCCGATGCCCTCGATGGTCTGTCGGACATCGGTAAACAAGCGGTGCAGCGCTTGAACGATCTGGGCGTGATCATCGATGTTTCGCAGATGTCGACCAAGGCCCTCGAGCAAGTCGCCGAACTGAGCCGTACACCGCTGGTGGCCTCGCACTCGGCGCCCCGGGCGGCGGTGGATATCCCGCGCAACCTCAGCGACAAAGAACTGCAACTGATCAAGAACAGTGGCGGCGTGGTGCAGGTCGTCGCCTTCTCGCAGTACCTGAAACCGCTGACCCAGGGCACGCAGGACAAACTCAATGCGCTGCGTGCGCGCTTCGATCTGCCGCCACTGCCTAATCTGGCCATGGCGCTGATGCCGGGCGATCCGATCATCACCGCCTGGTCGGAACAGAAGCTCGGCCAATACGCCAGCGGCCTCTACGCGATCCTCGAAGAAGAACCGAAAGCCACTCTCAAGGACTTCGGCGACGCCATCGATTACACGGTACGCAAGATCGGTATCGACCACGTCGGCATTGCTTCTGACTTCAACGATGGCGGCGGCATCAAGGGCTGGGAAAACGTCGGCGAGATCCGCAACGTCACCGCCGAACTGCTGCAGCGCGGCTACTCCGAAGCGGACATCGCCAAGCTCTGGGGCGGCAACTTCATGCGCGTCTGGGATCAGGTGCAAAAAGCCGCGAAACCGGCGCTGGCGTCACGCCAGGAGGTGGCGCGACCATGACCGATCGTCGCACTTTTCTGAAACAGGCCGGCCTGCTCGCCGCCGCCCTGCCCCTGGGCGCCAGCCTGACTGCACCGGCGGCCGTCGCTGCCGTGCCGAATGCCTCGCGGGACAAATGGGCGCAGTTGCGTCAAATGTTCGATCAGGATCCTCAGGCGATTCACTTCGCCAATTTCCTCGTCACCTCGCACCCCAAACCGGTGCGCGAAGCCATCGAGCGCCATCGCGCGGCGCTGGATCTGAATCCGGGTCTGGCGATGGATTGGGATCTGGGCGTCACCGAGAAGCGCGAAGAAAACGTGCGCCACTGGGCCGGCCAGTATCTGCAAGCCAAACCGGCGCAGATCGCCCTGACCGGCAGCACCACCGAAGGTCTGGCGATGATCTACGGCAGTGTGCAGGTGCGCGCGGATCAGGAAATCCTCACCACGGTTCACGAGCACTACTCGACGCGCAATATTCTCGATTTCCGCAGCCGGCGTGACGGCACGCGCGTGCGCAAACTCAAGCTGTTCGAAACCCCGCAGAGCATTTCTATGGATCAGGTGCTCGACACGATCAATCGCAACATCCGCCCCGAAACCCGCGTGTTGGGCATGACCTGGGTGCATTCGGGCAGCGGCGTGAAGCTGCCGATCCGCGAAATCTCGCAATTGGTCGACGAGCACAACCGCCAGCGTGCCGATCAGGATCGGCTGATCTACGTGGTCGATGGCGTGCACGGATTTGGCGTCGACGACGTGAGTTTCCCGCAGATGAACTGCGACTTTTTCATCGCCGGCACGCACAAGTGGATGTTCGGCCCGCGCGGCACCGGCATCGTCTGCAGCCGCACCGAAGAACTGAAATACGTCAGCCCCAGCGTGCCGACCTTCTCCGAGGCCACGGCTTTCTCGACCATCATGACCCCGGGCGGCTACCACGCTTTCGAGCATCGCTGGGCGCTGGACGAAGCCTTCAAGTTGCACCTGCAACTGGGCAAGGCCGAGGTGGAGACGCGCATTCATCAGCTCAACAGTTACCTCAAGCAACGCCTGCAAGAGCACCGCAATATCGAGTTGGTGACCCCGCTCGACTCGCAGTTCTCCGCCGGCTTCACCTTCTTCCGGATCAAGGGCCAGGACAGCGACGCAGTGGCCGCCTGGCTGATGCAGAACCGGGTGATCTGCGACGCGGTCAGCCGCGACGTCGGGCCGGTGATTCGCACCGCACCGGGCTTGCTCAACAACGAAGCCGAAGTGGATCGCTTCATGGACATCCTCGGCAAAAAGCTGCGTGCCTGACCCTCGACTGCCGTTTTCCTTTTAAAGAGACGACCCATGAAAAAGCCTCACGCGTCACTCCTCTCCAAAGCCCTGCCCGCACTGGCGCTAAGCGCCCTCTGCGCTGCGCTGTTACCCGGCAGCGCGCTGGCGGCGACCGCGCCCGCTGCGGGCAAAGTGTTCAAGGACTGCAAGGACTGCCCGGAAATGGTCGTGTTGCCAACCGGCAGCTACACCATGGGCACGCCGGACGATGAAGTCGGCCGCCAACCCGACGAAGGCCCGCTGCACACCGTGACCTTCAGCAAACCGTTCGCTATCAGCCGCTCGCAGGTGCTGGTGGGCGAATGGGACGCCTATGTGCGCGAGACCGGCAACAAGCCCTACGACTTCGATGATCGCCCGGGCCGCCGTTGCACCGCCGGCAAGCCGGAATTCAAACAGACGCCCCGCGATCCGGCGGTGTGCATGAACGTCGCCGAAGCCCAGGGCTACATCGACTGGCTGTCGAAAAAGACCGGCCACGCCTATCGCCTGCAAAGCGAATCGATCCGCGAATACGCCGCCCGGGGCGGCAGCGCCGGGCCTTTCCCGTTCCCGTTCGATGAGGGCAAGGATTACCAGATTTCCAGGCACGCCAACACTTACGGCGCAGCCGATGGCTACAACTTCACCTCGCCGGCCGGCACCTTCCCGGCCAATGCGTTTGGCGTGTTCGACGCCCACGGCAACGTCTACGAATGGACCGCCGATTGCTATCACCCGGACTACTCCGGCGTGCCCGCCGACGGTCGCCCATGGACCCAGGAAAACTGCGAACGCCAGGTCATGCGCGGCAATGACTGGGGCGAGGCGCCGATCTTCTCGCGCTCGGGCAACCGCAACAGCAGCTGGCCGACCAGCAAGGGCGACTGGCTGGGCTTTCGCGTAGTACGCGACCTCTGATCCCGCCCTCGACGAGCGCAGCCACGCCTGCGCTCGGTTAAAGAAACTCCGCGACCATTCGTTTTCCTTAAGTAGCGGCACTCCCTCCGCATCGAAGCAGGAATCCTCCATGACCAAGCCTACGCGTGGGGCGATCAACGAATTGTTCGCCCTGCTCAAGCCCTTCCGCCTGATCGTCTCGGCGTCCATCGTGCTCGGCATGCTCGGCGGCCTGAGCGTCACCGTGCTGCTGGCGACCATCAACAACGCCCTGCATTCCGATGACGGCCTGACCCGCACGGTGGTGATGATCTTCGCCGGCCTCTGTGCCCTGGCCCTGCTGACCACGATCCTGTCGGACATCGGCACCAACTACGTCGGCCAGCACATCATCGCCAAACTGCGCAAAGAGCTGGGGGAGAAAGTCCTGTCGGCGCCGATCGATCAGATCGAACGCTATCGCAGCCATCGCCTGATTCCGGTGCTGACCCACGACGTCGACACCATCAGCGACTTCGCCTTCGCCTTCGCGCCGCTGGCGATTTCCATGACCGTGACCCTTGGCTGCCTCGGCTACCTGGCCATGCTGTCGTGGCCGATGTTTCTGATGATGCTGGTGGCCATCGCCATCGGCACCACCATCCAGGCGATTGCGCGGGCCAAGGGCATGCGCGGTTTCTACGCCGCGCGCGATTCCGAAGACGAACTGCAGAAGCACTACAACGCAATTGCCGAAGGCGCCAAGGAACTGCGCATTCACCGCCCGCGCCGCCAGCGCATGTTCGTCGCCGGCATTCAGAAAACCGCCGAGAAAATCTGCGACACCCAGATCAGATCGATCAACACCTTCGTCATCGCCAAGTCGTTTGGCTCGATGCTGTTCTTCGTCGTCATCGGCATTGCCCTGGCCCTGCAATCGCTGTGGCCGAGTGCCGACAAAGCGGTGATGAGCGGTTTCGTTCTGGTGCTGCTGTACATGAAGGGGCCGCTGGAGCACCTGATCAGCACCCTGCCGATCATCAGCCGCGCGCAGATTGCCTTCCGCCGCATTGCCGAACTCAGCGAACAGTTCTCCTCACCGGAGCCGCACCTGTTGCTGCAGGATCAGGGCAGCAAGCCAGCCGCCGTCAACAGCCTGGAACTGCGCAACGTGCGCTACGCCTTCCCGCCCGTGGAAGGCAGCGAGCCGTTCCGCCTCGGCCCGGTGAACCTGCGCATCGAACAGGGCGACATTGTGTTTATCGTCGGTGAGAACGGCTGCGGCAAGACCACGCTGATCAAATTGCTGCTGGGCCTGTACGCGCCGACCGAGGGCGAAATTCGCGTTAACGACAAGCCGATCACTGCGGTCAATCGCGATGATTACCGGCAGAACTTCACGACGATCTTCGCCGACTACTACCTGTTCGATGATCTGATTCAGGGCGATCGTGAAGTGCCGCAGGATGCCACCCGCTACCTCGAACGTCTGGAGATTGCGCACAAGGTCAGCGTGCGCGACGGCGCGTTCAGCACCACCGACCTGTCCACCGGCCAGCGCAAACGCCTGGCACTGGTCAACGCCTGGCTCGAAGAGCGCCCAGTGCTGGTGTTCGATGAATGGGCGGCGGATCAGGACCCGACCTTCCGGCGGATCTTCTATACCGAGCTGCTGCCCGACCTCAAGCGTCTGGGCAAAACCATCATCGTGATTTCCCACGACGACCGTTACTTCGACGTCGCCGATCAACTGGTGCGCATGGAGGCCGGCAAGGTCAGAAGCGAACTGCAAACCGCTTGATCGAGGCAGCCGCGACCGGGCCGGAGAAAAAACTTTTCCGGTTTGCCGCGGCTTCCTCGTCTTAATGAGATGAATAAGAACCATTAACAACTATACCTGCCAAGGTCTTAACCTCATGTCCGCATCCCGTTTCATGCTTCGCCCTCTGACTCGAGCCCTGCTGATGCACGGCGCGACCCGCACACGCCTGGCCGGTAGCGGCCTGGGTCTGGCACTGAGCCTCGCGGCAGCGCCGTATGTCCAGGCCCAGGAATGGACCCTGAACATCCCGGCCCAACCGCTGGCCCAGGCCCTGCAAACCCTCGGTCAGCAGACCAGCCTGCAAATCGTCTACAGCCCGGAAAGCCTGCAAGGCCTGCGCTCCAGCGCCCTCAACGGCCGCTATCAGGATGACGAATCGCTGAAAGCCATGCTCAGCGGCACCGGCATTCGCTATCAGCGTGACGGCAACACCGTCACCGTGCTCGGCCCGGCCACTGGCGGCAGCGCGATGGAGCTGGCGCCGACCAACGTCAACGCCAACCGCCTCGGCGCCACCACCGAAGGCAGCAACTCCTACACCACCGGCGGCGTGACCATCGGCAAAGGCGTGCACTCGCTGAAGGAAACGCCGCAGTCGGTCACGGTGATGACCCGCAAGATGCTCGACGACCAGAACCTCAACACCATCGAACAGGTGATGGAGAAGACCCCGGGCATCACCGTCTACGACTCGCCAATGGGCGGCAAATATTTCTACTCGCGCGGTTTCCGCATGACCGGCCAGTACCAGTACGACGGCGTACCGCTGGACATCGGCAGCAGCTACGTGCAGGCGGACAGCTTCAACAGTGACATGGCCATCTACGACCGCGTGGAAATCCTCCGCGGCGCGGCCGGCATGATGAAGGGCGCGGGCGGCACCGCCGGCGGCGTCAACTTCGTGCGCAAGCGCGGCCAGGACACCCCGCACACGCAGCTGTCGCTGTCGGCCGGGACCTGGGACAACTATCGCGGCCAGGTCGACACCGGCGGCCCGCTGAACGACGCCGGCACTGTCCGTGGCCGCGCCGTGGTGACGCAGCAGACCCGTAAGTATTTCTACGACGTGGCTGAACGCCGTGATCAGATCTACTACGGCGCCCTGGACTTCGACCTCAGCCCCGACACCACCCTCGGTCTGGGCATGGCCTATGAAGACGTCGACGCCACCCCGTGCTGGGGCGGCCTGCCGCGCTACGCCGACGGCTCCGACCTGCACCTGAAACGCTCCACCTGCCTGAACACCTCGTGGAACAACCAGCGCAGCAAACGCGCCACCTACTTCGCCGACGTCAAACACCAGTTCAACGATGACTGGTCGCTGAAAGTTGCCGGTGTCTACTCGCGCAACACCCAGGACATGGAATATTCCTTCCCGAGCGGCACAGTGCCGTTGGGCGCCACAGCCACCAATACGCTGATGCTCGGCAGTACCTATGACTACGATCAGCGCGACTACGGTTTCGATGCTTACGTCGACGGCAAATTCGACGCTTTCGGCCAGCAGCACGAACTGATCGTCGGCGCCAACGCCAGCCGTTCGCACAAGGACGACTTCTACGCAGTGGCGGCATTGCCACAGCGCCAGAACGTGTTCAACCCGAACCACAACATCCCGCAGCCGGATGAAAGCTACTACCTGGCCAACGCCTCCCGTGGCGGCCCGGTGGACATGCACATCAAGCAATACGGCGCCTACTCGATCGCCCGCCTGAAACTCGCCGACCCGATGACCCTGGTACTCGGCAGCCGGGTCAGCTGGTACAAATCCGACACCGACTCGGTGCAGTACTTCCGCGGCGAAGGCACCGAGGTCAACACCCAGTCCACCGAAAGCGGCCAGGTCACGCCGTTCGCCGGCCTGCTCTACGACCTCAACGACAACCTGACCGCCTACGCCAGCTACACCGACATCTTCACCCCGCAAGGCTCGTACAAAACCATCGACGGCAGCACGCTCAAGCCGCTGATTGGCCAGAGCTACGAATTGGGGATCAAGGGTGAATGGTACGACGGTCGCTTGAACACCACGTTCAACCTGTTCCGCACCATCCAGAAAGACGCGGCCCAGGATGACCTGCGGTGCGAAGACAGCTCCTGCCAGATCAACTCCGGCAAGGTCCGCGCCCAGGGCTTTGAAGCTGAAGTCAGCGGTGAAGTGATCGACCGCCTGCAATTGCTGGCCGGTTATACCTACACCCAGACCAAGGTGCTGGAAGATGCCGACGCCACTCAGGATGGCGCGGTCTACAACTCCTACGTGCCGCGTCACCTGTTGCGCGTTTGGGGTGATTACGCCCTGAGCGGACCGCTGGACCGTGTGACCATTGGTGCGGGTGTCAATGCGCAGACAGGCACCTACCGGGTTTCGCCTCTGGGCGGGGACAATGTCGACGGCGCGGGTTATGCGGTCTGGAACGGTCGCATTGGTTATCGGATTGATGACACCTGGTCGGTGGCGTTGAACGGCAACAACCTGTTCGACAAGCGTTATTACGCGACCATTGGTACCGAGGGGTTCGGTAACTTCTACGGGGATCCGCGCAATTTTGTGATGTCGGTGAAGGCTGATTTCTGATTGGTCTGATGTTGTTTAGAAGCCCCGCTTTGGCGGGGCTTTTTGATTTTTGGGATTGGGGGCATATCCTTTGCTGCGGTGAAGGCTACTTAAGGTTCCGCCCTTACGGCGGGTCACTTTTTCCAAACGCCGGAGTGCCGGCCCAGCGAAAAGGTAACCCAAAAGGCTTTGCCCCGGCGTACGGCCCGCTCGCTGGGGCTCGGGGTACCTTCGTTACGGGACCGATCCGGGCGCAGCCTGCCGAAGGGGCAAAAGATCAAGAGCCAGAGCAAAAGCCCCTCACCCTAGCCCTCTCCCGGAGGGAGAGGGGACTGACCGAGGTGTTCAGGCGAAATACGCCGACTTGCGATATCGAGTCGAATGCAGATACTGAAAAGCCCGCAAATCGGCTCCCTCTCCCTCGGGAGAGGGCTGGGCGGGCGGCGTTCCGATGAGGGGCGAATCCAACACAGATCCAAAGCAGACCACACGCTTTTCACCACTCAACAATGAGCGTTAGCTCGAGTGCTTTTGATCTTGCTTTTGATCCACCGGCGACGTCGGAAGGCTGAGTGGAGGGATTGATCCGGGCGTGGGAGCGCAGCGACCGTTTGGCGCAGCCAAACACAGCGAGTGTAGGTGCAGCGAAGCAAACCGGAGCCGCTGCGCCCGGATCGATCCCGGAGCGAAGGGACCCGAGCCTGCGAGGGCCGAACGTAGGAGCTAGCGTTTTTTGCTTATTTTTTTTCTGGGCCGGCATTCCGGGCGCTTGTAAAAAAGTAAGTCGCCGTCAGGCGAAACCGCCAGCAGCCGCTACCGAAGCAACGGATATTCACCCAATCTCAAGAGCCCGCGCAAGCTCCCCACCCACCCGCAAATAAACCTCCAGAACCCCAGGCACCACCGTCCCCAACCGCAACAAATCATGAGTCAACCCGGCACAAACCTCGACCTCGACCTCAACCCCCTGCCCGCGCAGCCTGTCGACATAAGCCTGCCCCTCATCCAGCAATGGATCAAACCCGGCGAGCAGCACAATGGCCGGCGCCACCCCATGCAGATCCTCCGCCAGCAACGGCGAAAAACGCCAATCCAGATAATCCTCCGGCCCTCGCGCATAGTGCTGATAAAACCACTCCAGCGTGTCGTTCTCGAGCAAATACCCCTCGCCAAACAACAGCCGCGAATCATGCACCCGCGAAGCATCGGTCACCGGATAACACAACAACTGCGCCTTGGGCGCGATAGCCACCGTGTGCGGCTGCCGCACCGCCTGAATCGCCAGCACCGTCGCCAACGTGGCACCCGCGCTGTCGCCACCAAACGCAACGCGCGAACCATCCAGGCCGAGGCTCGCAGCCTGTTCGGCCAGCCAGGCCAAAGCGTCCTCGCCATCCTCCAGCGCTGTCGGAAAGCGATGCTCCGGCGCCAGTCGATAACCGACCGAGAGCACCGCACACGGCGTGCGCTGGCAAAGCTCGCGGCAGACACCGTCGTGGGAATCCAGACTGCCAACGACAAATCCGCCACCGTGGAAATACACCAGCACCGGCAGCGGCGATTCAACACCGTTGGGCCGATACAAACGCAACGCCAGTGCCGCGCCGTCACGGGCCTGTGTTTCGATCTCGGTGACTTCAAAATCCTGCGGCGCCGGCCAGCGCAGTTGCGCGGTGGTCTGTTCGAAGGTGGCGCGGGCCTCGCTCGGGGTCAGTTGGTGCATGGCCGGCAGGCCGGCGTCCTGGCTGTCTTGCGCCAGGTCGAGGAAAGCTTCCAGATCAGGGTGTAACGACATCGTTGAAAATCCTTGTATCCGCAATAGGACGGGCGCGCCTGAGCAGCGCCCGCGCAAAAGGCCGGGCGATCAACCCACCCGCGCCATGCAATGTTCGATCAACGCTTCAAGCTCGCGCTGGTAATCGCTCATCAGCGCATCCATGGTGCCGGCGCGGTAACGCTGGCTGCTGTAGATGCAGCGCAACGCCAGTTGCCCGTCATAGACCTGGCCGACGATTTCCAGCCAGTTGCCCAGGTTCGCCTTGAGGCTGTAGTTGTCGCCGGTCTCTTCCAGTGCCGGCACCAGCAACGCCTGTTCATCGAAGCTCTGGTCGAACTGCCCGAGGTAATTGAACGTCACCCGTGCCTGCGGCAATCCGGCCAGTTGCGCCGAAATGTCCGGCCCGGCCAGATGACGCAACACGCCGTAGCCGATGCCCTTCTGCGGTACGCCCGCCAGTTGCGCCTGCACATCGATGATCGACTGGCCGATGTCGTCGCTGTCCGGGCGTAAACGCACCGGGAACATGCTGGTGAACCAGCCGAGGCTGCGGCTCAGGTCGATCGATTCGAAGAGGTCTTCGCGACCGTGACCTTCAAGCAGAATCAGCGCCGACGGTTGCTGACTCCAGCGGCACAGGGCGCGGCTGAGCGCCGACAGCAGCAAGTCGTTGATCTGCGTGCCGTACACCGCCGGGGCCTGTTTGAGCAGTTGTTCGGTGTGCTCGCGGGAAAGCTTGAGCCGTGCCTGCGCCTGTTGCCGCACAAGGTTCTTGCCGCGCGGGTTGTCGCATGTCAGATCAACGCCCGGTTGATCCAGTTGCTCCAGCCAATAGTTCAATTCCTGCTCGGCAATCACCGGCGCCTGCGCCTGCAACGCTTCGGCAAACGAACGGTAACTGCTGGTACGAATCGGCAGCTGCGGTGGCTGCCCCTGTACGCACGCCTCATAAGCGACTTTCAGGTCGTCGAGCAGAATCCGCCACGACACGGTGTCGACCACCAGGTGATGAATCACCACCAGCAACCGCGCCTGGCCATCCGGCAAGGCCACATGCATGACCCGCCAGACCGGCCCGTCATCGAGTTTGAGGCTGCGCTGCGCGAGGTTGGCCAAGGCTTCGACCTCTTCGCTGCTTTGCGCTTCGCGGCGCCACAGCACAGCCTCGTCGGAGGCGCTGCTGCTATAGCGCTGCAACCAGCGCCCGCCGTCGTTGGAAAAACGCAGGCGCAGCGAATCGTGATGTTGTTCGATCAAGCCCAGTGCCTGTTCCAGTGCATCGAGATCCAGCGGTTGACGTGCGCTGAGCAGCAACGACTGGTTGTAGTGATGCGCCTCGGCCATGCCTTCGGCGAAGAACCATTGCTGGATCGGCAGCAGATTGAACGCGCCCTCTGCGGCAACCTGAGTCAGGTCCGGCAGCGCTTGCCCGGCGCCCTCCTTCGCCACTTGCTGCTCGAGAATGCCGGCGATGGTCTGATAGCGCATCAGATCGCGCAGCTTCAGCTCCATCTGCAGCGTCGGGTGGTTTCTCACCCGCGAGATCACTTGCAGGCTGAGGATCGAATCGCCGCCCAGTTCAAAGAAATTATCGCTGATACCGACCTGCTCGACCTGCAACACCTGCGCCCAGATTTCCGCCAGCAGGCGCTCCTGCTCGGTGCGCGGGGCAACATATTCGTCGCTTTTGAACTCCGGCTCCGGCAGTGCCTTGCGATCAAGTTTGCCGTTGGGCGTGACCGGGAATGCGCTGAGGCAGACGATCTGCGCCGGCACCATGTATTCCGGCAGCGAAGCACGCAGCCCGGCCTTGAGTTCATCGCCGATATCATCACCCGTGGCGGTGACCACATAACCGATCAGTTGCTTGCCGGAGGCATTGTCGCGGGCAATCACCAGCGCATCGCTGACCGCCGGCAACTGACGCAGGCTGGCCTCGACTTCGCCCAGCTCGATGCGGAAGCCACGCACCTTGACCTGATGGTCGATGCGCCCGACGTAATCGACCACGCCGTCCGCGCGACGGCGCACCAGATCACCGCTGCGATACAGGCGCTCGCCGGGCACAAACGGGTTGGGCACGAAGCGTTCGCCGGTCAGATCGGGGCGGCCGTAGTAACCGCGAGCGACGCCGTAACCGCCGATGTACAACTCACCGGCAAAACCCGGCGGCAGCGGATTCAGATCGTCGTCGAGCACGTACAGCGAACGCGCACCGACCGCGCGGCCAATCGGCGCGTATGCCGCTTCGCACTGCTGGCTGATGGCGACTTTCCAGAGCATCGGCGTGACCACGGTTTCGGTCGGGCCGTAGCCGTTGGTGAAGAACTGCGGACGCAGCGCGGCTTTGACCTGTTCGAAGGTCTGCTCCGGCACCGCATCGCCACCGAAGCAGTAGATGCGCACTGGCGGTGGTGCGATGCCACTGGCGGCGGCGTACTCGGCGAGTTGTTTGAGATAGGCCGGCGGGAAGCAGGCGATGGTCACGCCGTAATCGTGCAGGGCCTGATAGGTCTGCTCCGGCGTCCACAGACAACCGTCGCGGATCACCAGACGACCGCCGCTGTACAAGGTACTCAGCCAGCGTTCGTGAGCGCCGTCGAAAGCGAACGACATGAAGTGCAACTCGCAACTGCTCGCGTCCATTTCGTACAGCTCGGCGATCGCCTGGCAATGCATGCTCAGCGGTCCCTGCGTCACGGCCACGCCTTTCGGCCGCCCGGTGGAACCGGAGGTGTAAACCAGATAGGCCAGGCTCTGCTCGTGAACATCGCAGACCGGGGCAGCATCGCTGTAAAGACTGCGATCGAGTTGATCGATTTCCAGACGCCGCACGCCTTGTGGTGCAGGCAACGTCGCGCGCAGGCTGGTTTGCGTCAGCAGCAGGGCCATGCGCGAATCTTCGATCATGTACGCCAAGCGCTCGGGCGGATAATCGATGTCCAGCGGCACGTACGCCGCACCGCTCTTGAGCACGGCGAGGAAACTCACCAGCATTTCCAGCGAGCGCGGCAACGCCACGCCGATCACCACTTCCGGACCGGCACCGTGGGCGATCAGGCACTGCGCGAGTCGATTGGCCTGCCGCTCCAGCTCTGCGTAGGTCAGGCTTTCGCCGGCGCATTGCACCGCGATCGCGTCGGGCTGCTGTTGCGCATGACGGCTGATCAACTCCGGCAACAGGCGAGGCTCATGGCGGTGCGCCGGCTCCGCGCTCCAGGCCTGCGCCGCTTGCCATTGCTCGGCGGACAGACGCTGCAAATTGCCCAGTCGCTCATACGGCGCGGCCATCATCGCCGCGAGGGTGTTTTCCAGGGTCAGGCGAATGCCTTGCACCGCCTCGGCGCTGAAGTGGCTGCGCAGGTACAGGTACTCGATCGACAATTCATCGCCGAGCATCACCGCAAGGTCCATCGGCACGTTGGTCACGCCATGGCCGATGGATTTGCCGAAGGTCAGCTCGGTGTCGGTTTCTTCCTGCAAGCGCTCGTCGATCGGGAAGTTCTCGAACACCACGATGCTGTCGAACAGCGCCTGCCCACCGAGGTTCGACCAGCGCTGCACATCGGCCAGCGGCGCCTGGGAGTAATCGCGAATGTCTAGGTTGTAGGCCTGCACTTCACCCAGCCAGTCGGCCAGACGCTGATCGGCCTGTGGGGTCTGAATGATCGGCAAGGTGTTGATGAACAGGCCGAGCATGTTGCCGACGTTCGGCAGACTTTCCGGACGCCCCGACACGGTGGCGCCAAAGGTCACCGTCTGCTGGCCGGTATAACGCTGCAACAGCAGCAGCCACGCACCTTGAATCAGTGTGTTGGGGGTGATGCGCAAGTCGCGGCAGAACTCCAGCAGACGCGCGGTCTGCGCTTTGTCCCAGTTCGAATAGAGCGCATCGTGACCAGTAACGTCGGCACTATGACGCGGGTGCATCGCCTGACTCAGCGCGGTCGGTTCGTTGACCACCGCCAGACGCGCCTTCCAGAACAGCTCCTGGGCATCCTGATCCTGCGCCTGCAACCAGGCGATGAAGTCGCGATAGCGGCCGTTTTCGCCAGTCACCTCGCCCGTGGAGTAGTACTGCAAGACCTCGCCGAACAGCCGCGAACTGCTCCAGCCGTCCATCAGAATGTGGTGGCTGGTCCAGATCATCTGGTACTGCTCGTCGCCCAGCTGCAGCAGGGTCACCCGCTGCAAACGCGCTTCAGCCAAGTCGAAGCCCAGCGCGCGATCAGCGCTGGCGAACTCGGCAATCGCCGCCTCGCTGCAGTCCTGCCCACGCCAATCGAGCACCTGCATCTGCAGCGGCGCATGGCGATGGACGACCTGCAGCGGTTTGGCCAGGCCGTCCTGCCAATGGAAACTGGTGCGCAGGATCGCCTGACGCACAATGATGAATTCCCAGGCCCGACGGAAACGCTCAACGTCGAGGCCCTTGATCGGCAGGCTGACCTGTTGCACGTAAAGGCTGCTGCCGTTATCCGACAGGGTGTGGAAGAGCATGCCTTCCTGCATCGGCGACAGCGGATAGACGTCTTCGATCAGCTCCGCCGGCACCGGCAAGGCATCGAGCTGCGCCTGATCCAGTTGCGCCAACGGGTAGTCGGCGGCGCTGGCGGATTGCGCGTCTGCAAGCGAAACCACTGCGGCCAGTTTCTGCACCGTCTGCTGCTGGAACAGGTCTTTGGGCGTGAAGCAAATGCCCTGCTGCCGCGCGCGGCTGACCAGTTGAATCGAGATGATCGAATCACCGCCGAGGGCGAAGAAATTGTCGGTCACGCCGACCTGCTCGATCTTCAGAATGTCCTGCCAGACCTCGGCCAACTGCTGCTCCAGCGGCGTCGACGGCGCGACATAATCGCGTTGCGCCTGGCTGGCATCCGGTGCCGGCAAGGCTTTGCGATCGAGTTTGCCGTTGGGTGTCAGCGGCAATTGTTCGAGGAACAGCCACTGCGCCGGCACCATGTAGTCCGGCAGATGCGCCTTGAGCGCGGCTTGCAACTCAGCACTCAGCGCGTCCAGTTGCGCGGGGCTTTGATCGGCCTCGGCCGGTACCACATAAGCCAGTAGTTGCTGGCAGCCGACGCCGTCCACCGCCAGCACCACGCCTTCGCGCACGCTGGCCTGGGCCAGCAGACGCGCTTCGATTTCACCCAGTTCAATACGGAAGCCACGCACCTTGACCTGATGGTCGATGCGGCCGACGTATTCGATACGGCCGTCGTCCATGAAACGCGTCAGGTCGCCGGTGCGGTACATACGCTCGCCGTTGCTCGCCAACGGGTTGGGCACGAAACGTTCGGCAGTCAGGCCCGGGCGCAACAGATAGCCACGGGTGATGCCCTCACCGGCCAGATACAGCTCCGCTGCGATGCCGACCGGCGCTTGCTGCAATTGCTCATCGAGCAGGTACGCAGTGGTATTGCGCAAAGGCCGGCCGATATGGGCCTGGCCACCGAGTTCGCGACGGGTCCAGGTCGAATACGTGGTGTCTTCGGAAGGCCCGTACAGATCATAAACGTGGGCGACCGAAGTTTCGCGGTACAAGGTGTCGACCAGCGCCTGCTTGAGCGGCTCGCCGGCCAGATTGATGATGCGCACGCCCGACGGGATCTGGCCGATGCGTTGCAACGCGGCAATTGCCGACGGCACGGTGTTGATCAGGCGCACCTGATCACGCTCGGGCAAGTCCGCCAGCTCCAGAGCATTGCGTGCCATGACCATGGATCCGCCGCGCGCCAGGGTGACGAAAATCTCCCACACCGACAGGTCGAAGCACACCGACGTCGAGGCCAGCACGCCTTGCAGATCGTCCTCGCTGTAGACCTCGGCGGACCACTGGATCAGCGCCTGCACGTTGCGATGGGCGATGGCCACGCCTTTCGGTTTGCCGGTGGAACCGGAGGTGTAGATCACGTAGGCCAGATTGGCCGAGTCGGCGCGCGCCGGCAGGTTGTCCGGCGCTTGCGCGGCGAACGCCTCGCCGCCGGCCTCGACCAGCACCACGTGGGCTTCGCTGGGCGGCAGTTGCGCCAGCAAGGCTTGCTGGGTCAGCAGGACTTTCGCCTGGCTGTCGTCGAGCATGTAGGCCACGCGGTCGGCCGGGTAGTCCGGGTCCAGCGGCACGTAGGTGCCGCCGGCCTTGAGCACCGCCATCAGGGCGATCACCAGTTCCGCCGAACGCGGCAGTGCCACGCCGACGCGCACTTCGGCGCTGACACCCAGCGTCACCAAATGCCGGGCCAACTGGTTTGCGCGCCGGTTCAGTTCGCCATAGCTCAGGGCCACGCCGGCATGACTCAACGCCAGTGCCTGCGGATGTGCTGCGACCCGTGCTTCAAAGCTCTGCGAAATCAATCGCTCGGCCGGATAAGCCGCGTGATTGTCGTTCCACTGCGCCAGCGTCTGCCGTTCGGCCAGCGGCAGCAGACCGATCTCGCCAAGTGCCCGTTGCGGCGCTGCGATAAATTGCTTGAGCACTTCACGCAAATGCGCCGCCAGAGCAAGCACGCTGCGTTCGGCAAAGTGTTCGGTGAGGTAGTTGAAATCGAGGTTGAGCACTTCGCTGGCGCCGGCAATCAGGGTCAGACCGTAGTTGGTCTGCTCGCGATGCTCCAGACCGGAAAAACGCAGCCCGCCCGGATTGGCCTCCAGCGCTTCGGACACCGGGTAGTTCTCGAACACCAGCAAAGTGTCGAACAGCGCTTCGCCACTCAATGCGGCCAGACGCTGAATGTCCTGCAACGGCGTCTGCTCGTAATCGCGCAACAGCAGGTTCTTGTCCTGCACGCTGCGCACCCAGTCACCGACGCTGAGGCTGGCCTGCGGGCTGGCGATCACCGGCAGAGTGTTGATGAACAGCCCCAGTTGCTCCTCGATGCCCGGCAAATCCACCGGACGCCCGGATACCGTAGCGCCAAACGCCACCGTGGCCTGCCCGGTGTAGCGCTGCAACACCAGCAGCCACGCGGCCTGCACCAGGCTGTTGAGGGTCACCTGTTGCTGACGGGAGAAGGCGTTCAGACGCTGGGTCAACGCTTCGTCGAAATGCAGACGATGCATCTGTTTGCCCGGCCCCGGCACGGTGCGTCCGTGGCAGGCCGAGGCCAGTCGGGTCGGCTCGTCGAGTTCGGCCAGTTGCCCGCGCCAGAATTCCTGCGCCCCAGCCTTGTCCTGGCCCTGCAGCCAGACCAGAAAATCGCGATAGCGACCCTGCGCGCTCGGCACCGACTGGCCGGCGTAATCCTGCAGCACCTCGCCGAACATCCGCGAGTTGCTCCAACCATCCATGAGGATGTGGTGACAAGTGAAAATCAGTCGATGGCGATCGTCGGCAGTGCGCAGCAGGCACAGGCGCAACAGCGGCGGATTCTGCAGATCGAAGCCGCGTTCGCGGTCGGCCTGCGCCCGTGCTTCAAGCACTGCTGGCAGATCAGCGGCATCGCGCACATCGACTTCCGGCATTTCCAGGGTCAGTTGGCGATTGATCACCTGCAACGGCGCGTCGAGGCCATCGCGGCCCCAGATGAAACCGGCGCGCAGCACTTCATGGCGATCGACCACCCGCTGCCAGGCTTGCTGAAACCGCGCGACGTCGAGGCCGTCGATGTCCAGCAGCATCTGATAGACGTAGGCGCTGGGGTCGGCGTCGTACAGGCTGTGGAACAGAATGCCCTGCTGCATCGGCGCCAGCGGATAAATGTCCTCGATGCGCTGGGCGGCAATCGGCAGGCTGTCCAGATGCGCCTGGGACAAACCGGCCAGCGGCACATCGGACGGCGTGAGGCCGCCCGCATGGCTGAGGCAGTGGTCGATCAATTCGTTCAGTGCCACTTCGTAGGCGCGGGCCAGCGCGGCAATGGTCGCTTCTTCGAAGACGTCGCTGCTGTAGGTCCAGGTCAGGCTCAACTGGCCCTGATAAACCCGGCCATCGATGGTCAGCCAGTTGGCCATCGGCGCGTTTGCGTCCTGACCGGCGCCCTTGTCCTCGGTGGCCGGCCGCCACAAGGCGTCTTCATCGAAGTTGTTATCGAACTGGCCGAGGTAGTTGAACGTCACCTGCGGTTGCGCAAGTTCACGCAGCGCCGCTTGTGCGTCGGCGGTGCCGAGATAACGCAGCAAGCCATAGCCGATGCCCTTGTTGGGGATCGCGCGCAGTTGCTCCTTGATGCCTTTGATCGAGCTTTCCAGGCTGGCGTTTGGCGTCAGGCGTACCGGGAACATGCTGGTGAACCAGCCCACGGTGCGGCTCAGGTCGATGTCATCGAAGAGGTCTTCGCGGCCATGGCCTTCGAGCTGCACCAGCGCACTGTCGCTAGCGGTCCACTCGCAGAGCACCCGCGCCAGTGCGGTCAGCAGCAGGTCGTTGACTTGAGTGCGGTAGACCGCCGGAGCCTGTTGCAGCAGCTGGCGAGTGCGTTCGGCGTCCAGCCGCGTGTCGACGCTGCGTTCGAAGCGGTTGTTCAACTGGCCCTGCGGATTATCCAGCGGCAAACCGAGCGGAACGTCGCGCAACTGTTCGCGCCAGTAGCTCAGTTCGCTGCCCAGCGCCGCGCTTCGCGCATGTTCTTGCAGGCGCAAACCCCAGTCCTTGAACGCGCTGGTCTTGGCTGGCAGATGCACGCGCTGTCCGCCGCTGATCTGCTGATAAGCGCTTTGCAGATCTTCGAGCAGGATTCGCCACGACACGCCATCGACCACCAGGTGATGAGTTACCAGCAGCAGACGCTGACTGGCGTCCGGCAAATCGATCAGCGCCGCGCGGATCAGCGGGCCGTTGTGCAGGTCGAGGCTGCGTTGCAGGCCCAGGCACAGCGCTGGCAATGCCGCGCTGTCGTCCAGCGTGAAAGTGCGTAACAACGCTTGTGGCTGATCCGCCGCGCCGTGGCTTTGCTGCCAGCCCTGCTCGGTTTGGCGATAGCGCAGACGCAAGGCGTCATGCTGTTTTTGCACCTGCGCCAGGGCCTGTTGCAGCGCAGTGGCTTGCAGGGTTTTCGCCGGGGTCAGCAGGATCGACTGGTTCCAGTGATGCCGCGCCGGGATGTCGCTGTGGAAGAAATACTGCTGGATCGGCGTCAGCGGCGCGTCGCCAAGCACTTCGCCCTGCTCCGTCTGCACGGCGTCGCTCTGCTGCGCGACGGTGGCCAGACGCTGCACGGTCTGATGCTGAAAAATGTCCTTGGGCGTAAAGCGAATGCCGGCCTGCCGCGCGCGGCTGACCACTTGAATCGAAATGATCGAATCGCCGCCCAGCTCGAAGAAATTATCGTGGAGGCCGACCCGTTCGACCTTGAGCACGTCCTGCCAGATCTCCGCCAGACGCTGTTCCAGTTCGCTGCGCGGCGCCGCGTAGGCTTCTTGCACCTGCGCAACATCCGGCTGCGGCAGTTGTTTGCGATCGAGCTTGCCGTTGGCGGTCAGCGGCAGCCGGTCGAGGAACGCCCAACTGACCGGAACCATGTAATCCGGCAGGGTTTCGCGCAGGTGCGCCTTGATCGAATCACGCAGCGCGCCCTGCTCGTCCGCGTCCAGCATCTCGTTGGGTACGACCCAGGTCGCCAGTTGCTGACCGCTGAGACCGTCCACCGCCAGCACCACCGCTTCGCGCACCTGTGGATGCTTGAGCAGTTGCGCTTCGATTTCGCCGAGCTCGATGCGGAAACCACGGATCTTCACTTGGTGGTCGATACGACCGATGTACTCGATCACCCCGTCGCCGCGCAGCCGTGCGAGGTCGCCGGTACGGTACAGACGCTGGCCGGCCTCGCGGTTGAACGGGTCCGGCACGAAGCGGGTGGCGGTCATACCGGCCTGATTCAGATAACCACGAGCGAGACCGGCGCCAGCGATGTACAACTCACCGATGCAGCCTTGCGGCACCAGGTTGAGCGAGCTGTCGAGCAAGTACCACGACAGGTCGACAATCGGCGCGCCAATCGGGCTGCTGTGATTGCTCTGCAGATCCGCCAGCGACAATGGCCGGTAAGTCACGTGCACGGTGGTTTCGGTGATGCCGTACATGTTGATCAGCGTCGGCGTGCGGTCGCCAAAACGCTCAAACCACGGACGCAGATTCTGTACTTCCAAAGCCTCGCCGCCGAACACCACATAACGCAGGGCGTTGCTGCGCGGGGATTCACAGGCGACCTGCATCAACGGCTTGAATGCCGACGGCGTCTGGTTCAACACCGTGACGTTTTCATCGCACAGCAGCGTGTACAAATCCTCCGGCGAACGGCTGACATCGTGCGGCACCACCACCAGTTTGCCGCCGTACAACAGCGCGCCGAAAATCTCCCACACCGAAAAGTCGAACGCGTAGGAATGGAACAGCGTCCAGCTGTCCTGCGCGCCGAACTCGAACCAGTGCGCGGTAGCGCTGAACAGGCGCATCACGTTGCCGTGCGGCAGCAACGCGCCCTTGGGTTTGCCGGTGGAACCGGAGGTGTAGATGACGTAGGCCAGATTGTCCGGCGTGGTCAGGCATGGCGGGTTGCTTGCGATGCCGTGTTCCGGCGCCTGATTCAGATCGAGGCAGATCAGCCCCGGCGGCAGCGGCAATTGCCCGAGCAAATGCCCCTGGGTCAACAGCAAGTGAATGCCGCTGTCGTCGATCATGTAGCTCAAACGGTCATCCGGGTAGCTCGGGTCCAGCGGCACATAGGCGCCGCCGGCTTTCAGCACCGCGAGAATGGCGACGATCATGTCCAGCGAACGCTCCACCGCAACGCCGACGCGCACGTCCGGGCCGACGCCCTGCTCGATCAGTGTATGCGCCCACAGGTTGGCGCGGTGATTGAGCTCGGCGTAAGTCAGGCGTTGCCCGGCACAGCTCACCGCCACCGCATCGGCATGCCGCTCGGCCTGGAGCTCGATGGCTTGCTGGATGCACTGGGTCAGCGGTTGTTCAATCAGCGGCGGATTCCATTGCGCCAACAGCTGTTGCTGCTGGCCTGCATCGAGCATTGGCAACTGGCCGATACGCTGGCTCGGCTCGGCGGCGATCGCTTGCAACAACGCGGTCCAGTGCTGCGCCAGGCGCTCGATGGTCGCTGCGTCGAACAGGTCAGTGGCGTACTTGAGCACCGCTTCGATGCCATGGGCCTGTTCGGTGGTGTTGAGGGTCAGGTCGAATTGCGCGGTCTGGCTCTGCCATTCCAGCGGTTCGATGTTCAGGCCGTTCAGGCGCGTGGCGACGCTCGCACGGCGCTCGGCCTGGTGGTTGAACATCACCTGGAACAGCGGACTGTGGCTGAGGCTGCGGCCCGGTTCCAGCGCTTCGACCAGTTGCTCGAAGGGCAAGTCCTGATGCGCCTGCGCCTCCTGCGCCGTCTGTTTGACCTGACGCAGCAGTTCGATAAACGGCAGCTCTGCGTCGATGTCCGCCTTGAGCACCTGGGTGTTGACGAAGAAGCCGATCAGGCGCTCGATTTCCACCCGGCCACGGTTGGCCACCGGCACGCCGACACGGATGTCGCTTTGCCCGCTGTAGCGATGCAGCAAGGCCTGAAACGAAGCCAGCAGCAACACGAACAGGGTGACGTTTTCCTGCCGGGCAAAGGCCTTGAGGGCATGGCTCAGCGCCGGATCAAGAATCAGGTTATGGCTGGCGCCGGCAAAGCTTTGATCGACCGCGCGCGGGCGATCCAGCGGCAGTTCCAGCACCGGTTGTTCGCCGCCGAGCTTTTCCTGCCAGTAGGCCAGTTGGCGCTCCTGCTCACCGGCCTCCATCCACTGGCGCTGCCACAAGGCGTAATCGGCATATTGAATTGGCAGGGCCGGCAGACCGGCGTCGTGACCGAGGTTGAAACCGGCATAGAGCTGCACCAGTTCCTCGATCATCACTTGCAGCGACCAGCCATCGGAAACGATGTGGTGCAGGGTCAGCACCAGCACATGCTCAGCGGGGCTGACCTGCAGCAGCGGGGCCCGCAGCAACGGGCCGCGCTGCAGATCGAAAGTCTTCTGGCTCTGGGTCTGAACGAAAGCCTCGATCGAGTGCTCCGGGTCATTCGCCAGATCAGCGCTCAGGTGATGAATATCGAGGGTAAAAGGTCCTGCGGGCAGGACCACTTGCAAAGGTTGCGCGCTGTCTTGAGAGAACACCGTGCGCAAGGTTTCGTGGCGTTCGATCAGCGCCGCGATGCTGCGCTCCAGTGCCGGCACATCCAGCGGCCCTTGCAAGCGCAGGGCCGTCGGAATGTTGTAGGCCGCGCTGTGCGGTGCCCACTGCCAGAGGAACCACTGGCGCTGCTGAGCGTAGGACAGCAGCAACGGCTCTTCAGCCGTGCGCTTGAAAACCGGGGCAATGTCAAAGAGGTTGACGCCTTTCTGCTTGAGCAGAACCGCCAGAGCCTTTCTTTGCTTAGCCGAAAGTTGTCCTACCGACTCGATTAACTCTTGCACGCGTTTTTCCCTCTCAAGAAATCAGTTTTTCCAGATCATCGAGGGATAGACGTTTGAGGGCCTCCAGTGATTTAGCCAATTCATCCTGAACGGGCGACATTTCGACGCGCAGCGCTTCGATCCGCACGCAGAAATCCTTGAGCGTGTCGGTCTCGAACAACGCCTTGAGCGGCACCTTGTCGCCCAGACGTTCCTGCACCCGGGTCACCACCAGCGTCGCCAGTAACGAATGGCCGCCGAGCTGGAAGAAGTTGTCCGCCAGCCCTACCCGCTCGACTTCCAGCACCTCCTGCCAGATCGTCGCGACCTCCCATTGCAGATCGCTTTGCGGTGCATGGTATTGCTCCTGCGTCGGGCTCTCGCCCAACGCCATCAGCGCCTTGCGATCGAGCTTGCCATTGGGCGTGAGCGGGATCGCGTCGATCAGGTGCAGATGCCCCGGCACCATGTGCGCCGGCAAGCGACTGGCCAAGGCATTGCGCACCCGCTCGGCCAGCGTCGACCGCTCGCTGTCCGGCGCGGCGACGAGGTAGGCATGCAGGTGTTTGCCAGCGGTGCCGTCCTGCGCCAGTACCACCGCTTCGCCGATATCGTCGAGTTCCAGCAGGCGTGCTTCGATCTCGCTGAGTTCGATGCGGAAACCGCGAATCTTCACCTGATGGTCGGCGCGACCGATGTACTCGATGTTGCCATCGTCGCCCTGGCGCACCAGATCGCCGGTGCGGTACAGGCGCTCGCCGTTGCTCGCGTAAGGATTCGGCACAAAGCGTTCGGCGGTCAGCGCGGCGCGGCGCAGATAGCCGCGCGTCACCCCGGCACCCGCCAGGTACAGCTCGGCCGCCACGCCCTCGGGCAGCACCTGCAACTGACTGTCGAGCAGGTGCGCCACGGTGTTGTCCAGTGGCCGGCCAATGTTCGCCCGGCCCTGCGGCGTGCGCAGGGTGAAGGTTGAATAAGTGGTGTCCTCCGACGGCCCGTAAAGATCGTAGACCTGCTGCACCTGAGTGCTGGCGTAGAGGCTGTCGACCAGACTCTGCTTGAGCGGTTCGCCGGCCAGATTGATCGTGCCGACCGAAGCCGGAATCTGTCCCGCCCGTTGCAACGCGGCAATCGCCGACGGCACAGTGTTGATCAGGGTGACCTGATCGCGCGCCGGCAAATCCGCCAGCGCCAGAGCGTTGTCGGCCAGCACCAGGCAGCCACCGCAGGCCAGCGTGACAAAGATTTCCCACACCGACAGGTCGAAGCAGATCGACGTCGAAGCGAGCACGCCGCGCAATTGTTCTTCGCGATAGACACCCGCTGACCACTGAATCAGCGCCGACAGATTGCCGTGGCTGATCGCTACGCCTTTCGGTTTGCCGGTGGAACCGGAGGTGTAGATCACGTACGCCAGATTGTCTGCCGCGAGATTAACCAGTGGCGCAGTGGCCGGGTATTCGCTGGCGACGTTCTCGTCCACCAGCAGCACCTGCGCACTCAAGGTTTCGGGCAGCATCGCCAAGGCCGCTGGCTCAGTGAGCAGCACCGCCGCGTGGCTGTCGTCGAGCATGTGCAGCAAGCGTTCCTGCGGGTAATCCGGGTCCAGCGGTACGTAGGCGCCACCGGCCTTGAGGATCGCCAGCAAGCCGACCAGCATGTCCGGCGTGCGGCGCATGCACACGCCGACGCGCACTTCCGGCCCGACGCCCATGCCTTGCAGCTTGTGCGCCAGACGATTGGCCCGGGTATCGAGGTCTTGGTAAGCGATGGACTGCTCAGCGAACAGCACCGCGTTCGCCTGTGGCTGTCGCTGCACCTGCGCGGCGATGTGCGCCAGCACTGTGCGTTGATCCGGCATGGTAACCGGCGCCTTGCCCCACTCGATCGCTTGTTGCCGTTGTGGCTCGGCGAGCAGTTGCAGCGCGCCCAGCGGCTGTGTGGCGTCGGCGAGGAACTGCTCGAGCAGGCCTTGCAGCTGCGCACTCAACGCGCGGATCGCTTGAGCGTCGAAGCTGGCCTGATCGAAACTCACGCCCAGACTCAGCTCGCGGCCGGTGACCGCCACCAGCGTCAGCGGATAGTTGGTCTGCTCCTGACGGCGGATTGCCGAGAACTTCAGCCCCGTCTGCGGTCCCTGCGCCAGCGCTTCGGCCATCGGATAGTTCTCGAACACCAGAATGCTGTCGAACAACGCGCCGGCACCCGCCCCGGCCCAGCGCTGAATGTCATACAGCGGCGTGTGTTCGTGCTCGCGCAAGGCCAGGTTGAGGTCTTGCACCTGTTGCAGCCATTGGCTGACGCCGATCTCCGGCGATGGCGCCGCCACCACCGGCAGGGTGTTGATGAACAGACCGATCTGCTGCTCGACGCCCGGCAAATCGGTTGGCCGTCCGGCGACCGTCGCGCCGAACGCCACGTGATCCTGGCCCGTATAACGCTGCAACAGCAGCAGCCACGCCGCTTGTACCAGCGTGTTAAGGGTGACTTTCTGCTCGCGGGCGAAGCGGTTCAGTTCGGCGGTCAGCGGTTCGCTGAACACATGCTCGTGATCGGCATAGCCGCTGGCCGCGTGCCTGACCGGCATGGCACTGGCCAGTCGCGTCGGCTGTTCAAGGTCCGCCAGCGCCGCACTCCAGAACTGTCGACTGGCCTGCTGATCACGCTGGCCGAGCCATTCGATGTAATCGCGATAACGCCCCTGCCCTGCGCTCGGCGTGATGCCGGCGTAACGTTGCAGCACTTCGCCGAACAACTGCGAAGTGCTCCAGCCGTCCATGAGGATGTGATGGCAGGTGTAGATCAGGTGATGAGTGTGCTCATCGATGCGCACCAACGTCACGCGCAACAGCGGTGCGTCGAGCAGATCGAAGCCACGTTGCAAATCTTCAGCGGCAAGATGATCAAGCGCTGAATCCAGGCCAGCGCTACCGCGCCAGTCCTGCACTTGCCACGGCATCTGCACGCGGCTGCGCACCACTTGCACCGGCGCGGCGGCATCCTGCGGCCAGACGAACGCCGTGCGCAAAATATCGTGAGCATCGACGGTCTGCTGCCAGGCCTGGCGGAAGCGCTCGGCGTCGAGCTGCTCGACGTCGACGCGCAGCTGAGTGGTGTAGGCCGGGCTGTCCGGCTCGTTGCGGCTGTGGAACAGAATGCCTTGCTGCATCGGCGACAGCGGGTACAGATCGACGATGTCACGCGGCGCCATCGGCAATGCCGACAGCTGCGCCTGGGTCAGGTTGGCGAGGTTGAAATCCGAAGGAGTCACGCCACCTGCCCCGCTCGCGCAGCAATGTTCGATCAGGCGTTGCAGTTCGCGGCGATAGGCCTCGGCCAACGCCTCGATGGTCTCGGCGCGGTACATGCCGCTGCCGAAGGTCCAGGTCAGTTCCAGCTCACCGCCGAGAACCTGTCCGTCGACGCTCAGCCAATTGCCCAGCGGCGCTTGCCCATCCTGATTGGCGCCGGTGCTGTCAGCGCTTGGCAGGAACAACGCGCCTTGCTCGGCACTGAACGCGCCGTCGAACTGACCGAGGTAATTGAAGGTCACCCGTGGTTGCGCCAGCGTCTGCAACTCGGCTGCACGCGTGAGGTAACGCAGCACGCCATAACCGATGCCTTTGCCCGGCACGGCGCGCAGTTGCTCCTTGATCGCGCACAGCGACGCAGCGGGATTGGCCTGCGGAGTCAGGCGCACCGGGAACAGGCTGCTGAACCAGCCGACCGTGCGGCTCAGGTCGATGTCGTCGAACAGGTCTTCACGACCATGGCCTTCGAGCTGGATCAACACCGACGGCTGCTCGCTCCAGTCACACAGCACCCGCGCCAATGCAGTCAGCAACAGGTCGTTGATCTGCGTGCGGTACGCCGCCGGGGCGACTTTCAGCAGCTTGTCGGTCAATGTCTGGCTCAGGCGCGTACTGGCGCGAGCGGCCTGGGCGCGGGTCTGGCTGTCCACGGCGAAATCTTGTGGCAGTGCCGCGTCTTCCGCCGCCAGGGTCTGGCGCCAATAATCGCGTTCGCCGGCAAGCGCTTTACTCTGCGCATAACGATGCAACTGCTCGGCCCAGTTGTGCAACGAACTGCTCTGGCTTGGCAACATCGGCGCCGTCCCCGCCGCCAATGCCTGGTAAGCCTGCTGCAAGTCCTCCAGCAGAATGCGCCACGACACGCCGTCGACCACCAAGTGATGGATGACCAGCAACAAGCGCTGCTCGGCATTCGGCAGAGTGACCAGCACCGCGCGCAGCAACTGCCCGCGGTGCAGATCGAGGCTGCGCTGCGCCGCGTCGGCCACGGCCGGCAAGGCATCGAGACTGTCCAGTTCGCATAGCCAAAGCAGTTCGGCATCGCGCTGAGCCTGCGGCAACGCCTGCCAGCTATCGCCCGACTGCACAAAGCTCAAGGCCAAGGCCTCGTGCTGTTCGACCAACGTCGCCAGCGCCTTGCGCAAATGCACGGCGTCCAGCGCCAGGGTCGGTTGCAGCATCACCGCCTGGTTCCAGTGCTGGCGCTGAGCAATCGGCGTGTCGAAGAAACGCACCTGAATCGGCAGCAACGGCAACGGCCCGCGAGCCACTGGTGCAGCGACGGCAACCGGTTTGGCTTCGATCACTTTGGCGACGGTAGCCAATTGGCCAATGGTCTGTTTTTCGAACAACTGCTTGGGGCTGAGCTTGATGCCCTGGCGCTTGGCCCGGGCGATGATCTGCAAGCTGAGGATCGAGTCGCCACCCAGTTCAAAGAAGTTATCGCTGCTGCCGACTGTTTCGAGCTTGAGCACCTCGGCCCAGATCGCGGCGAGTTTTTCCTCGATCTCACCGACCGGCGCGACGAACTGCTGGCTGACCACGCCGGGTACTGGCAAGGCACGCTTGTCGAGTTTGCCGTTGGCAGTCAGCGGCAGCTTTTCCAGCAACAGCAACTGCGCCGGCACCATGTAATCCGGCAGCCGCGCCTGCAATTGTTCGCGCAGATCCTGCGCCTGCACCTTCGCGCCCACTGCCGGCACGCACCACGCCAATAGTTGCAGGCGCGCCGGATCGTCATCCAGTGACAGCGCGAGCACGGCGGCTTCGCTGACACCGTCGAGACTGAGCAACACCCGCGCGACTTCCGCAGGCTCCACACGGTAGCCGCGCACTTTGACCTGATCGTCGGCACGACCGATGAACTCCAGCGCCTGTTCGCGATTGCGCCGGACCCGGTCGCCACTGCGGTACACCCGCGCGCCGCGGTTCCCAAACGGATCAGGCAGGAAACGCTCAGCGGTGAGCCCCGGCTGATTCAGGTAGCCAAGGGCAACGCTATCGCCGCCGATGTACAACTCACCGGCAACCTGATCGGCCACCGGGTTGAGCACATCGTCGAGCACATAGACATGGGCACCGGCCAACGCCGTGCCGACCGGAACACTGCGCGCTTGCGCGGCAAGCACTTCGACCTCATGGGTCAGCACGCCCACGGTGGTTTCGCTCGGCCCGTAGTGGTTGATCAGGCGGCAGCCCGGCTTCAGTTGCTGCACGCGCTCGACCAGTGCCGGCGAACAGGCTTCGCCGCCGACGATCAGTGCGTGTTCCGGCAGCACATCGGCAGGCTTGGCCGCCTGCAACAGCGCGGCGAGATGCCCGGGGACGATCTTCAGCACGCCAACGCGATGGCAGGCCATGTATTCGGCAAAGCGGTCCGGGTCGAAACCGAGTTCCTCCGGCAGCACATGCAGCAGTCGGCCCGAGCACAACGCACCGAACAGCACGGTGAAGCCAAGGTCAGCGGCGATGGTCGAGACCAGCGCCATGCTCGCCTCCGGCGCCGGCGCCAGACGCTCGAGTACGCCGCGCACATAACTGCCCAACGCGCCGTGGCTGACCAGCACGCCCTTCGGTTGCCCGGTGGAACCGGAGGTGTGAATCACGTAGGCCGGCGACTGCGCATACAGCGTCAGTTCAGGCGCGGACGTCGGCAGCGAGTGCCATTGCCCCGGTGCAAACTCCAGACCCTGACAGCCCTCAGCCGCCAGTTCGCTGAGCCGTGCGTCGCCTTCAGCACCGATCAGCGCCCGCGCCTGGGCAGCACCGAGCATCTGTTGCAGGCGCGCGCTTGGCGCCTTGACGTCGAGCGGCATGTACACCGCGCCAGCCTTGAGAATCGCCAACAGGCAAGTCAGCCAGTCCAGCGAACGTTCCAGCAGCACCGCCACCGGGTCGCCGACATCGACGCCCTGCGCACGCAAATAATGGGCGAGACGATTGGCCTCCTCATCCAGCGCCTGGAAAGTCACCGTTTGCTTGAGATCCCGAGCGGCCAGCGCCTGCGGCTGCCGCGCCACTTCACGCGCCCAGTGTTGCAACACCGTTAACGCCGGTTCGCGTTGGCTGGCAAGCGCAGCAGGCCGTGGCGTCGCTACCATGTGCAATGGCGCCTGCGGCGAGTTGAGCAACTGGGTAAACAGATCCAGCAACATCGGTACAAAACCGGCGACCGTTTCCGCCCGGTAGAGATCGCTGGCGTAGGTCATCTGGCCGTGGATCAGCGCACCGTCGTCGGTGATGTCCAGGGCCAGATCGAAGTGCGTGCCGTCCTTGGCCAGCGGATATTCGCTGACGGTCAGGCCGGGCAAGGCCATCGAGCGTTGTTTTTGCATGCCGACGTTCTGGTTGAACTTGGCCTGGAACAGCGGGTTGTGGCCCAGGGTGCGTTCGGCGACCAATTCGTCAACGAGTTGCTCGAACGGCAATTCCTGATGCGCCTGCGCGCCGAACGCCGCTTCACGCACCTGCGCCAGCAAATCGGCGAAACTGCCGCGCTCATCGACCTGGCAGCGCAGCACCTGAGTGTTGACGAAGAAACCGATCAGCCCCTCGACTTCGGCGCGGCCACGGTTGGCATTCGGCACGCCGACACGAATGTCGCGCTCGCCGGCCAGACGCGAAAGGAACAGCGAGAACCCGGCCAGCACCAGCATGAACAGGCTGATGCCCTGGCTGCGCGCGAAGGCATTGAGCTGCTGCGAAAGGTCAGCACCGAAATCGAAACTCAGGGTCTGTCCTGCAAAGCTTTGCGTCAGCGGTCGGGCAAAGTCCGCTGCCACTTCCAGCAGCGGATGTTCGTCGCCCAATTGCTGACGCCAGTAGTCGAGCTGGCGTTCGCCCTCGCCGGCCTCCAGCCAGCGCCGCTGCCAGATCGCATAGTCGGCGTATTGCAACGGCAGTGCTGGCAATTGCGGCTCGCGCTGCAAGCTGAACGCCTGATAGCACTGCACGAATTCCTTGACCATGACGTCCATCGACCAGCCATCGGAGACGATGTGATGCATGCTCACCACCAGCACGAATTCATCGTCGGCCAAGGCAAACAGGCTGGCGCGCAGCAACGGGCCGTGGCGCAGATCGAACGGTTGCGCGGTGACGTCTTGCACGTGTTGCGCGAGCAGTTCTTCGCGCTCTTGCGCGGCGGTGCCAGTCAGATCGAAGCGTGCCAGCGCAATACTTTGTTGCTCGAGAATCAGCTGATGCGCTTGATCACCGTCGGTGTTAAACACCGTGCGCAACACTTCATGACGCGCCAGCAGATGATCGAACGAGCGGCTCAGGGCCAACTCATCCAGCCGGCCTTTCAGACGCAAGCCAGCGGCCATGTTGTACGCGGCGCTTTGCGGTTCCAGTTGCCACAGGAACAGCAGACGCTGCTGCGCAAACGACAGGGGAATCTGCGCACAGTCGTGGCGGCTGACCGGCAGCGGCAACAGGCTGAAATCCTTGCCCTCCTCGCGCAATTTGGCCAGAAACAGCCGACGCTGTTCCAGCGGCAGGCCGACGAACCTTTTTGCAATACGTTCCGCCATCGTGCCGCTCATACTTCTTCTCCTTGCAAAGCATTCATGAACTGATCCATGTCGGACCAGTCGTCGTCGCCGCTCACCTCGGCCAGTTGCCCGAGCACCTCGGCCAGATCCGCCAGCAGCGGTTTTTCGAACAGGCTGCGCAGCGGCAGCACCACGCCCATCTGCTCCTTGACCCGCGCAATCACCTGCGCGGCCAGCAACGAATGGCCGCCCAGTTCAAAAAAATGATCGTCCAGGCCCACACGCGGCACGTGCAGCACCTCGGCCCAGACTTGCGCCAGACACTGCTCGGCCGGCGATTGCGGGGCGCGGTAATCGCCCTGCAACTGCGCCGGATCCGGCGTCGGCAAGGCCTTGCGGTCGAGCTTGCCACTCGGCGTCAGCGGCAGGTCCGCCAGCAACAGCAGATGCCCCGGCACCATGTAATCCGGCAGGCTGGCTTGCAGCGCCGCGCGGGTCTGCTGACGGAACGCCGTTTGCGTTGCCGCGCTGGCAAGCACCGCAGGTTCTGTCACCACGTAAGCGACCAGTTGCGCACCGCCGGCGAATGGCACCGCCAGCACCACTGCCTCGCGAACGCGCGGACATTGCTGCAGGCGCGATTCGATCTCGCCCAGTTCGATGCGGAAGCCGCGAATCTTCACTTGATGATCGATCCGGCCGACATATTCCAGCGCGCCATCGCCGCGCAGCCGCGCACGGTCGCCGGTGCGGTACAGGCGCTGGCCATCGGCGAAAGGGTCGGCGATGAACCGCTCGGCGCTGAGGCTCGGCTGACGGTGATAACCGCGCGCCAGCCCCGGTCCACCGATGTACAACTCGCCCACCGCGCCTTGCGGCAGCAGGTTCAGATCATCGTCGAGCACGTACAGACGCCGCGCTGCCAGTCCGTGGCCGATCGGCATGCCGCGCCACGACACGTCCTGCGCGGTCACCGCGGTGCAGTCATGAATCGTCGAGACCACCGTGGCCTCGGTCGGGCCGTAGGTGTTGAGCAGGCGCACATGGCCGAGCCCGGCCTGTTGCCACAAGCGCAAACCGTCCACCGCCATGGCTTCGCCGCCAACGTGAATCTGCCGCAGTGCGCCGAAACTGGCCGGCGGTTTCGCCGCGTATTCCTGCACCAGCCAATACCAATAAGCCGCCGGCAGGTCGGCCAGAGTGATGCCCTGATCGACGATGACCTGATGCAGCGTCGCGCTGTCCCACAGCGGCGCATCGCGCATGACCACGCTGGCGCCATGGCACAGCGGCGGGAAAAACTGCTCGACGAAACCGTCGAAACTGCTGGTGGCAAATTGCAGAACACGGTCGCCTTCGCGCAGACCGCTGTAGTCGATGGCGCGGGCGACGAACTCGCTCAGCGCGCCATGACTGACCGCCACGCCTTTCGGCCGCCCGGTGGAGCCAGAGGTGTAGATCACGTAAGCGAGGTTGTCGGCTTCGACCGTGATCGAGGGATTGTCGCTCTGCCCGCTGGCGGGCAATTGCTCCAGACACAGGCACTCGATGCCATCCAGTGGCGGCAGCTTGGCGAGGCTTTGCTGATCACTGAGCAACAGTTGCAAACCACTGTCAGCGAGCACATGGCGCAAGCGTTCGGCCGGGGTTTGCGGATCCAGCGGCACATAGGCACCGCCAGCCTTGAGCACCGCCAGCAGCGCTACCGCCAATTCCAGAGAGCGCCCCAGCGCGACACCGACCAGCACGTCCGGGCCGACACCCTGTGCGCGCAGCTGATGGGCCAAGCGATTGCTGCGGCTGTTGAGTTCGTCGTAGCTGAATGCCGGCGCAGGCGCCGTGGCCAACAGCACCGCCGGCGCTTGCCCAGTGCGTGCGACTTGCGCTTCGAACAGGCTTTGCACGCTGGTAAACCGAGGCACGGGTGCAGTCGCTTGTATCAGCGCTTGCCGTTCGCTGTCGGCGAGCATCGTCACTTCGCCGATCAACTGCTGCGGATCACGGCACACCGACTGGAGAATGTTGCGCCAATGCCCAGCCAGCGCGGCAATGGTTGCGGCATCAAAAATATCCGTGGCGTAAGTGAAGGCAGCAAACAGTTGCTCGCCCTCCTCGCGGGTGTCGAGCATCAGGTCACTGGTGGCCGCATGTTGCCGGCCGCTGCCGGCCAGTTGCTCCTCGCTCAGATAGCCCACGCGCAAGCCTGAAGCGAGTTGCGCCTGATGCAAATCGGTAACCAGCGGCTGGTGGTTGAACATCACTTGAAACAGCGGATTGTGGCTTTGGCTGCGCGCCGGTTGCAGGGCTTCGATCAAGGCGTCGAACGGCAGATCCTGATGGGCCTGGGCGCCAAGGGCGGCCTGGCGCAGGTTCTGCAGCAACTCGGCGAATGGCGTTTGTGCGGTGACCACGCTGCGCAGAATCTGGGTGTTGACGAAGAAACCGATCAACCCTTCGGTTTCACTGCGGGTGCGGTTGGCAATGAGCCCGCCGACACGAATATCGGTCTGGCCGCTGTAGCGATGCAACAGGGTCTTGAACGCTGCCAGCAACACCACGAACAAGGTCACGCCCTGACGCTGGGCAAGATTTTTCAGTTCTTCGCGCAGGGCAGCGTCGATCACTGTTTCCAGGCGTGCGCCTTGATGGCTGGCTTGCGCCGGATAAGCGCGGTCGGTGGGCAATTCCAGCACGGGATGTTCGTCGCCCAGTTGCGTGCGCCAGTAGTCCAGTTGCCGCTCGCGCTCACCGGCCTCCAGCCAGCTGCGCTGCCACAGCGCATAGTCGCGGTAATGCACGGTCAAGGGCGCCAGCGTCGGTTCACGCCCGGCGACCAACGCGTCGTAAGTGCGCATGAATTCGTCGATCAGAATGTTCATCGACCAGCCGTCGGCGATGATGTGATGCAGGGTCAGCAGCAGCACGTGTTCCTGCGCGGCCAGGCGCAACAGCCGCAGACTCAGCAGCGGGCCGTTCTGCAGGTCGAAGGCCTGGGTCGCCTCGGCCATCATGTGCTGCTGAGCCAGCGGCCAGCGCTTGGCTTGGGGCAACTCGCTCAGGTCAGTCACGGGTAGTTTCAGTTGCTTAGGTTCGGCCACACGCTGGAAGGCCCGCTCGCCGTCTTGGCCGAAGGTGGTGCGCAAACATTCGTGGCGCGCCGCCAGACGGCTGAAGGCCTGCTCCAGTGCCTCGACTTGCAATTCACCATCCAGACGCACAGCCATCGGCAGGTTGTAGGCGGCGCTGGTCGGCTCCAGTTGCCAGAGAAACCACATGCGCTGCTGCGCGTAAGACAGGCCGTCACGCTCGGCGATGCCGTCGCAGGCGGTCATGGGCAACTGCGCAAAATCGATGCCCTCGCGGGCCATGCCGGCGAGGAACAGACGGCGTTTGTCCTGGGGCAATTCGATAAAGCGGCGGGCTAGTTTCTGTGCGTCTGCGGCATTCATGCGTGGAGTCCTTGCTGATCGGCGGCGTGACCTGGAGACCCGGTCGTATCAACAAGAACGAATGGCCCGCGCAATGATTTAGCGCGCCAGCGGCAATCACGGCCCGACAGTACGAAGGCCAGACAGACAAATGCCGAAGCCGGTACAGGCCCGGATTCGGCATTTGAGTTGAAGGGTTGCGAACAGGTCAGCGCACGTCCTGCGAATGCCCCTCGGCCATGGCCACGATGACTTTGCGCAACCCTTCGAACGGTGAGCGCGCGTGAGCCGAGAGCATGTTGTCGAGCATCAGTACATCGCCCTCCTGCCAGGGGAAACTGATCGCACAGTCGTCGAGCACCGCGCGAATCTGCGCCAGCACTTCGTCTTCGATCGGCGAGCCGTCGCCGTAGTAGACATTACGTGGCAGGTCTTCTTCGTCGACGATGTCGAGCAAGCTTTCGCGCACGTCCGCTGGCAGGTTGGAGATGTGAAACAGGTGCGCCTGATTGAACCAGACGTGGTCGCCGGTCACCGGGTGCACCGCCACCGCCTGACAGGTCTGCCGCGTGCGCAGCTCACCGTCGTCCTTCCATTCGCAGACAATGCCGTGGGCCTTGCAGTAGGCCTCGACGACTTCACGGTCTTCGGTGTTGAACACGTCTTCCCACGCCACGTCGAGGCCATTGCCGAAGTTGCGTACATACATCAGGCCTTTACTGACGAAACGCTCGCGGATCGCCACGGGGATGCGCCGGTAGACTTCGCGGCTGTCGGCAATCGGCGTCTCGCCGCCGGACCTGGCGGCGATCATGCTGTAGAACCAGATCTTCATCGGCCAGTCGCGGGAATAGGCCTGTTCGTTGTGCAGCGGAATGCTCTGGTGCGACGGGTATTCGGTGGAGGTGTACACGCCTTGGGTGACGTTGGTACGCGGCGTCGAGCCGAACTCGTAGTTGAGCAATGGATGGCCGAAACTCGCGGCAAACTGGCGGAACTGCTCGGCGCCATCGAGGCGAAAACCGCGAAACAGCACGCCACCGTCGCGCAGCAAATGCTCGTCGACCAAGGCCTTCAATTCATCGAATACCGCCAACAGATCGGTGTCGGCATCGCCCGCCTCGACCAACAGCGGCAAACGTCCGCGCTGCGGCAGCAACGGCCGCACGGAAAACCCCAGAGCAACAGCCATGACTGGCCTCCTGAAAATGATAGATGAGGCGCGTCTCAGAACGCCGGTTGCGGCGCCTGTGCAAGGCGTCGGTGATGCACTTCCAGATGGGTCTTGATCGTGCGAATGACCCGCGCTTCATGTTCATGAATGAAGAAATGCCCGCCGGTCATCATGTCCACCGAGAAACTGCCCAGGGTCTCTTTGCTCCAGCCGATCAGCTGTTCGGTGGTGGCGCGGTCTTCCTTGCCACCGAGCACGTGCACCGGGCAATTGAGCAGGGGCCGCTCGGCAGGCGTAAAGCGGCCGCACATCATGAAATCGGCGCGCAGCACCGGCAGGGTCAGGCTCATCAATTCCTCATTGGCGAGGATTTCTTCGCTGGTGCCCTGAAAGGTGCGCAACTGTTCGATGAGCTCTGCATCGCTGCGCGGTTCGGCAAAGCCGCGGTCGTAATCGCTACGCATGGACGGTGCGGCGGTGCCGGAGGCGAACAGCGCCAGCGGCTCCGGCACACCCGACTCGCGAAAGGCATGGGCCAGTTCGCAGGCGAGCAACGCACCGAGGCTATGCCCGAACAACGCATACGGGCCTTGCAGCCCCGCTTTGTGCTCGCGCGCCAATTGTCGCGCCAGTGCACGCATGTCGGTCTGCAGCGGTTCATCGAACCGCGTGCCACGCCCCGGCAGTTCCACCGGTTGCAATTGCAGCCACGTCGGCAGTTGGCGCCGCCAGCGGCTGTAAACCATGGCGCTGGCGCCCGAGTAGGGCAGGCACAGCAATGTCAGCTTGGTCACCGCGCTTTCCTTGAAAAATGTGTCTGCAAGAAAGACGGATCACTGGCCGGACAAATTAGTCGCCCGGCCGCTAAATTCCCCCGCCAGCCGCTCGTTGCCTGTTCAGGAAAAAAACAACAATCGCGAGGGAATCACCGTGGACCTGCAGAGCATTCTGGGCAAGTTGTTCGCCAACGCCGGCGCGGTCGGCATCGAGGGGGTTTTCCAGTTCATTTTCAGCGCGCAGCAGGCGTACTGGTACGACATCAAGTTCAGCCGGCGCACGGAAGCCGGGCGCCACCCCAGCCCGGACGTGACCATCGAAGTCGCGGAAAAGGACTTTTTGGGGATCATGGCCGGCGTGGTCAACGTCGAGGAACTGTTCGCCAGCGGGCGCCTGAAGATCGGCGGCAACATGGGCCTGGCGACAATGCTGCCGCAGATCATCGACCACGCCCGCCAGGGTGGCGGCACGGTGGCAAAGGTCGACATGAACAAGCGCTACCCGACGCCACCGCGCTTCAGCGAAAAGCTCACTACCGCGCTGCCTCGCCAGACCAGCGTCGAACGTCGTGCGCGCGCCGAATTGTCTCGGCACGAATTCGAAACCCGTTATCTGCCCAACGGCATTCCGCTGGTGATCAGCAATGCCCTGCACGACTGGCCGTTGTTCAGCCTGAGCCGTGAGGAATCGCTGGTGCATTTTGCTGAACTGCAGGGCATCACCCGCCACGGCGATTACGTGAAGAAGACCTTTTCCACCGAGCGTGATTTCCGCTCGACCTCGATGGCCGAGTTCATCGCCTCGCTGGACAGCCCGGCAGTCAAAGGCGCCGACGGCGAGCCGCCGGCGTACATGGGCAACAACATCCTGCCCGCGCAATTGCTGCAGCAGATCCAGTATCCGCCCTACTTCGACACGTCGTTGTTCATTCCGCCACGTATCTGGATCGGCCCCAAGGGCACGCTGACGCCGTTGCACCGCGATGACACCGACAATCTCTTCGCGCAGGTCTGGGGGCAGAAAAAATTTACCCTTGCCGCGCCTCATCACCGCGAGGCACTGGGCACTTGGTCGACCGCGCCCAAGGGAGGTCTGGATGGCTGCGATTTCAACCCGGACGCGCCGGACTATGAACGTTTCCCGGCAGCGCGGGAGGTGACGTTTTTGCGGGTGACACTGGAGGCTGGGGATCTGCTGTTTTTGCCAGAGGGCTGGTTCCATCAGGTGGAGTCGGTGTCGACTTCGCTGTCAGTCAACTTCTGGGTCGACTCAGGACGAGGCTGGTAACACCGCAAAATAACTGTGGGAGCGAGCCTGCTCGCGAAGGCGGTGTGTCAGTAAATATCTTCATACCTGATACAACGCATTCGCGAGCAGGCG
>NZ_JASCPT010000004.1:0-140143 GCF_029959775.1 Pseudomonas sp. PS01270
GGCGTCGTGTCAGTCAGCATCGACTTCACTGAGCCACCGCTTTCGCGAGCAAGCTCGCTGCCACAGGTATTCACATCGGTCAGAAGTGGAAATTGGTGCTCAACAGCGCCGTGCGTCCCGCCGCCTGATTGGCGAAGTGGGTCGAGAAGGCTTTGTCGTAATAGGTTTCGTCGGTCAGGTTCTGCACGTTGAGTTGCAGGTCGACGTTCTTGGTCAGCTTGTAGGCCGCCATCGCGTCGTAACGCACGTACGAATCGACCATCGTCGTGTTGGCGACACTGCCGTAGACGTCGTCGACGTAGAACGCGCCACCACCGATCGTCAGCTTCGGCGTGACCTGATACGTGGTCCACAGGCTGGCGCTGTTTTTCGGCGTGTTCGGCAGATCGTTGCCGTCGTTGGCGCGACCCAGCGGGCCACCGTCAACCTGTTCGCTGTCCATGAAAGCGTAACCGGCGAACACCTGCCACTTGTCGGTGATCTTGCCGCTGGCCGACAGTTCGAAGCCTTGCACGCGAGTCTTGCCGGCGTTCTCGTACGAACTGGTATCGACTTGCACGCGAGCGTTTTCCTTCTCGGTGCGGAAGATGTCGGCGGTCAGCGACAGGCGATCATTGAGCAGATCCCACTTGGTGCCGATCTCGTAGTTCTTGGTGGTTTCCGGCTCCATGTCGCTGCTCAGCAGGTTGCCGCTGCGATCCGGGGTGCCGCCCAGTGGGTTGCCTTCCTGACCTTCGCCCAAAGTGTTGCCCGGCGGCGTCGCCGAGGTCGCATAAGAGGCGTAGATGCTGCCGTTTTCCGCCGGCTTGTAGACCACGCCGAACTGACCGGTGACGAATTCGCTGGTGTCATCACCCTTGGAGGTGGTGGTCCCTGCGGCGTTGTAAGTTTTGTAGTCAGTGTCGAAGTGGTCGTAGCGCAGGCCCATGTTCACCAGCCACTGCTCGGACAACTCCAGCGTGTCGAACACGTACAGCGCGTAGGTGTCGGCCTGGGTGTCGGTGCCGGCGTAGTTGCGCGAGATCGCACCGTTCCACGGATCGTTCGGATTCGGGTTAGACAGCGAGGTGCAGTTGTAACCGCTGGCAGCGCCGATCAGGCCCGGGTTGCAGTTGGTGGTGACAGCGCTGGTGCGCGGCGTGGTGTCGGTGTTGACGTTGTACGAGGATTTCTCGCTCTGCTCGCGGGTGTATTCGACACCGGTGGAGAAGCTGTTCTTGAAACCGGCCACGTAGAAGGTGCCGAACAGGTCGGTCTGGTTGGTGGTGGTTTCGGTGTTGCTCACCCGCGTGTTGGCCCGACGCCAGACGCTGCCGTTGTTGACGTTGCCCTTGCTGTCGTCCGGCTGGGTGAGAATGTAATCCTGCATGCTGCTGCCGTGGCGCAGGGTGTTCTTGATGGTCAGCGCATCGTTCAGGTCGTGCTCGATGGCGAAGGTCGCGGTGTCGGTGCGGCCCTTGCGGAAGTCGCGATCCAGACCGTAAAAGTTGTCGTGATCGCCACCGGCGTACGGCTTGTCCGGGTTGGACTTGGTGCGTGCGGCCGAACCGCCGGTAGGAATGGTGTACGGGATGCCCGAGTCCGGGGTGTCGTTGCTTTCCAGATGGTAGTAGTCGAGGTTTACACGGGTATCGGTGCCCAGACCGAAGGCCAGCGACGGCGCGATGCCCCAACGGTCGTAATCGACCTTGTCGCGACCGGCGACGTTGCTCTCGTGGCTCATCAGGTTGAGACGGCCAGCGGCGCTGTCGCTGAACTGATAGTTGCCGTCGAGGGTGTAGCGCTGGGTCTGGTCGGAGCCGTAGGTGAAGCCACCGTCGAAGGAGTTGCCCAGATGGGCTTTCTTGCTCACCAGATTAATGCTGCCGCCGGCTGCGCCGCGACCGCCGATCGCCGAGTTCGGGCCTTTGCTGACTTCGATGTTTTCCACGGCGAAGATTTCACGGCTCTGCGAACCGGTGTCGCGCACGCCGTCCAGATAGGTGTCGCCCTGGGCGTCGAAGCCGCGGATGAACGGACGGTCGCCCTGCGGGTTGCCGCCTTCACCAGCACCGAAGGTAATGCCCGGCACGGTACGCAAGGCGTCCTGCATATTCAGCGCGCCGGTGTCCTTGAGCACTTGTTGCGGGATGACGGTGACCGAGCGCGGGGTGTCGACCAGCGGTGCGGTGTACTTGGGCGAGGAGGCTTTTTCGACCTGATAGGAGGTCGAGTCCTGGGCTTCGCCGGTGATGGCGGTGGCGTCCAGGGCAATGGCGTTGCCGGAAGTTTTGCTCTCGGTTTTTTCCGCCGCGAAGACCATCTGCCCAGCCGAGCCGGCGGTGATTGCGACACCGATTGCCGAGGCGAGCAGACGTGGTGAACTGACCGGTAATTGTGCGTTTTGACGTGCCATTTTTATTCCCCTCCCCAAGGATTTGAGGCGGCGGAATATAGGGTAAACAGGTATTCGTATCAATTGCGAAACATTGTTATTCGCATTGAATTTACATTCTTTACAATTTGCCCTTACGGTTTCTGCCCGTTCATTCGTCTTGCGGGTTTTACACGGTCAATAAGAATCAATACCATTGCCGCCTTCTTGCCATCAGGTGACATCGCCATGCTGCTGCACATTCCCGGGCTGTTCGCAAAAGACGAAGTGCAGCGCATCCGCCTGGCCCTGGAGCAAGCGGATTGGGCCGACGGCAAGATCACCGCCGGCTTCCAGTCGGCCAAGGCCAAGCACAATCTGCAACTGCCCGAAGGCCACCCGCTGGCCAAGGAAATCGGCGCGGCGATGCTCGAGCGGCTGTGGAAAAATCCGCTGTTCATGTCTGCTGCATTGCCGCACAAAGTCTTCCCGCCGCTAGTGAACTGCTACACGGCCGGCGGCAGTTTTGATTTCCACATCGACAATGCCGTGCGCCAGCCCAAGGGCAGCATCGAGCGGGTGCGCACCGATTTGTCGGCGACGCTGTTCTTCAGCGAGCCGGAAGATTATGACGGCGGCGAACTGGAGATTCAGGACACCTACGGCACCCAGCGCGTGAAGCTGCCGGCCGGCGACATGGTGTTGTATCCGGGCACCAGTTTGCACAAGGTCAACGCGGTTACACGTGGTGCGCGTTATGCCTCGTTTTTCTGGACGCAAAGCCTGGTGCGCGAAGACAGCCAGCGCGCGTTGCTGTTCGAAATGGACGGGGCGATTCAGCAGCTTACGCAGGACATGCCTGATCACCCTTCGCTGATCCGCCTCACTGGCACTTATCACAACCTGCTGCGGCGTTGGGTCGAGGTATGAGTTTCCAGCTACGCCGCGAGGAAGTCCTCGATGCGGCCGGGTTGGCGGCGATGCTTGAAGAAAGCCCGGCCCGCGCTGCGCAGGCGATTTTGCTGGCGGCGGGCGAGGGTGAGGTTGAAGCGCAGGCGCTGCTTGGGCAGATCCTGCTGGATGGCCAAGGCATCGCCCAGGATCAGCCATTGGCGCTGCGCTGGTTCGCTATTGCCGCCGGTCGCGGGCATCTGATGGCGCGCAACATGCTCGGGCGTTGCCATGAGCATGGTTGGGGATGTGCGGCGGATGCCTCGGTGGCGGCGCAGCATTATCGAATCGCTGCCGAGTCAGGTCTTGATTGGGCGATGTACAACCTGGCCAACTTGCTGGCGACCGGGCGCGGGGTGACGGTTGATCATCAGCAAGCGCTGGCGTTGTATCGGCGCGCGGCTGAGTTGGGCCATGCGAAATCGATGAATCTGCTGGGGCGTTATCTGGAGGAAGGGCAGGTGTGTCCGGCGGATCCGCTGGCGGCGCGCGAGTGGTATCGGCGTTCGGCCGAGGCAGGGGATTTTCGTGGGCAGTTCAGTTATGCCGCGGTGTTGGCGGCGGAGGGTCGGGTTGATGAAGCGGTCGATTGGCTGGAGAAAGCCTTGGCCGCCGGCAATCTGAATTTCCTGCGGGTGGCGAGTCAGACGCTGGCTGATGCGACAGGCTTGCGAATTCAGGCGATGGCTAGTCGGTATGCCGCTCGGTATGCAGAGTTGCAGCGCGGCTGAAACCGCCGAGCCCTCACCCTAGCCCTCTCCCAGGGGGAGAGGGAACCGACCGAGGGATGCTTGGGAGGTACGCCGACCTGCAATGGTTTTGCCGAATCCATAATCGCCAAGGTGGTTCAGGTCGATGTCGGACGGAAGACCACTCGGTCGGCTCCCTCTCCCTCGGGAGAGGGCTGGGGTGAGGGGCTATGGTATCTAGTACAAAAAACCTCCCCAGCCGAACACCCACAAAAAAGCCCACAAATTCGTGGGCTTTTTTCTTGCAGCTTGCAGCTCGAAACTTGCAGCTGCTCCTTAAACGTAAAAGGACTTCAGCGGCGGGAAGCCATTGAACTCGACCGCGCTGTAGCTGGTGGTATACGCACCGGTCGACAACCAGTACAGACGATCACCAATCGCCAGGTTCAGCGGCAGGCCATACTTGTAGTTCTCGTACATGATGTCGGCGCTGTCGCAGGTCGGGCCGGCGATCACGACTTCTTCCATCTCGCCTTTCTTCTCGGTCCAGATCGGGAACTTGATCGCTTCGTCCATGGTTTCGATCAGGCCGGAGAACTTGCCCACATCGGTGTACACCCAGCGCTCGACGGCAGTGCGCGACTTGCGCGCAACCAGTACCACTTCGCTGACCAGAATACCGGCGTTGGCAATCAGCGAACGGCCTGGCTCCAGAATGATTTCCGGCAGGTCGTCACCGAAGTCTTCTTTCAGGAAGCGGATGATCTCTTCGGCGTAGGTTTCCAGGCTGTTGGTGCGGGTGATGTAGTTGGCCGGGAAGCCGCCGCCCATGTTGATCAGCTTCAGGTGAATGCCGTCTTCTTCTTTCAGGCGTTCGAAGATCACTTTGACCTTGGCGATCGCCGCGTCCCAGACGCTGATGTCGCGCTGTTGCGAGCCGACGTGGAACGAGATGCCATACGGCACCAGACCCAGGTCGCGGGCGAGGATCAGCAGGTCCATGGCCATGTCGGTCTGGCAGCCGAACTTGCGCGACAGTGGCCAGTCAGCGGTGGTCGAGCCTTCAGTGAGGATGCGCACATAGACTTTCGAACCCGGTGCAGCCTTGGCGATGTTGCGCAGGTCGGCTTCGGAGTCGGTGGAGAACAGACGCACGCCCTTCTCGTAGAAGTAGCGGATGTCCTTGGATTTCTTGATGGTGTTGCCGTAGCTGATACGGTCCGGGCTGACGCCGCGATCCATGACTTTGTCCAGCTCGTAGATCGAGGCGATATCGAAGCTCGAACCCTTGTCTTTGAGCAGGTCGATGATCTCGACGGCCGGGTTGGCCTTGACCGCGTAGTAGACCTTGGCGAATTCGAAACCGGCGCGCAGGTCATCGTAGGCCTGGGCGATCATCGCGGTGTCGATCACCACGAACGGGGTTTCCTGTTTGTCGGCGAACGCCTTCATTTTGTCGAATGTAGCGCGCGCGAAATAGTCTTCGACCTGGATCGACATGCTGGGTGCTCCTATGGGCAAACTCGTAAAAACAATGGGTGCATGAACGCCCTCCGTATCCCCACTTTGGTTCGCCTACTTCCCAAGGCATTGCCGCCGAAAGCAAAAAGGCCTGGGGGATGTGCAGCTGTCCCTTGGCCTCGCTGTCTCGTCGTCAGTACTTGAGCCGGATGGATCGTTTCCAGCATGGACGTTCGGCGCGAACTTTAGGGCGTGAGGGGCGCGAGATCAACTAAAAATGTCGCGTTTTTGCACGCTTCTGACGTGCGTCGCGTTCATCACTCCTTCTACCCGACCGAGATGACGGGCAGATGTTCCCGACGAATTTTCGAGTGTTAAACATATCTGCACGTTCGTGGCTTTTGTCGGCTAGATCGCAGATAGGTGTGATAGCGGCAACATCGGCGACGTTGGCGTCGAGAGAGGGTGTTGAAGGGGGATTTGGACCTTGAAGAAGCTGAATTGACGACGCTCTTGCAGGAGAGGCTGTTGAGATTCTTTGTCACCCTGCGAAGATCAACCAAATCACGCAATCCTGTGGGAGCGAGCTTGCTCGCGAAGGCATTTTCACAGTCGACATCGTTGTTGACTGACATTTCGCTTTCGCGAGCAAGCTTGCTCCCACAGGGTCTGTATTTTTAGGCGACGACGGTCTCAGCCGGCGAGACGATACTGGTCTTCATCCCCCGCGAACGTCCCGAGCTGAGGTATGCCGCAATCGACTCCTGCGTCACTTCCCCGAGGAATACCCGTTCGGCATCCATCACCGGCAGCCAGGCGCGGTTGAACTCGTACATGCGCGACAGCAGGATGCGCAGGTGCTCGTCGTACGCTGCGGTGGCGTTGAACTCACGAAGGAATTGCGCGCAGGTGCCGGTCTGGCGGTGCAGGTCGCGACGGCGCACGTAACCCAGTGCCTTGTTCTCGGCGCAGGTGACCACCACGTAGCGACGGTCATGTTCGTCCATCAACTCCAGCGCATCGGCCACTGGTGTTTCCGGGCTGACCGACGGCGCGTTGTCAGCCGCGTCTTCGGCTTTCACCAACAGCAGGCGTTTGAGCGTGCTGTCCTGGCCGACGAAGTTGCTGACGAAATCATCCGCCGGATGCGCCAGCAGGGTGTCCGGATGGTCGATCTGCAGCAGCTTGCCGGCGCGGAAAATGGCGATCTTGTCGCCCAGCTTGATCGCTTCGTCGATGTCGTGGCTGACCATGATCACGGTCTTGTTCAGCGCGCGCTGCATCTCGAAGAATTCGTTCTGGATCATCTCGCGGTTGATCGGGTCGACCGCGCCAAACGGTTCGTCCATCAACAGCAGCGGGGCGTCAGCCGCAAGCGCACGAATCACACCGATACGCTGTTGCTGACCACCGGACAATTCACGCGGGTAGCGATGCAGATACTGCTTGGGCTCGAGCTTGATCATGCTCATCAGTTCGCGAGCGCGGTCGTGGCATTTCTGTTTGTCCCAGCCGAGCAGTTTCGGCACCACGACGATGTTCTCTTCGATGGTCATGTTCGGGAACAGGCCGATCTGCTGAATCACGTAGCCGATGTTGCGGCGCAGGGTCACCTCGTCGAGATCGGTGGTGTCTTCGCCGTTGATGAGGATCTTGCCCGAGGTCGGTTTGATCAGGCGGTTGATCATTTTCAGCGTGGTGCTTTTGCCGCAACCCGATGGCCCGAGGAACACGCAGATCTCGCCTTCATTGACGGTCAGGCTTACCGAGTCCACGGCTTTGACATCTTTGCCGTTGCTTTGGAAAGTTTTGCTGAGGTTTTGAAGTTCGATCATTTCAGGAGTCCTTTTGGAGTCAACGAGCGTTGCAGCCATTGGAGAAACAGGTCGGCGAAAATCGCCAGAAGACTGACCAGCAGCGCGCCGACGATAAGCATCGACATGTCACTGCGGCTGATGGAGGCGAGGATCAGCACACCGAGGCCGCCGGCGCCGATGGTCGCGGCGATGGTCATCACGCCGATGTTCATCACCACGGCGGTGCGCACGCCAGCAAGAATCACCGGCACCGCGATCGGCAGTTCAACCATGCGCAGGCGCTGGCCGAAGGTCATGCCGATGCCACGCGCGGCTTCGCGGATGCCCGGCTCAACGCCGGTGAGGGCGAGGTAGGTGTTGCGCATGATCGGCAGCAGCGAATAGAGGAACACGGCGGTGATCGCCGGCAGCGGCCCCAAGCCCTGGCCGAACTTGGAGTAGAACGGCAGCAGCAGGCCGAACAAGGCAATCGACGGCACGGTCAGCAGCACCGTGGCGCTGGCTTGCAGCGGGCCGGCGAGGGTGGGAAAACGCGTCATCAGGATGCCCAGCGGCACGCCGATGACGATGGCCAGGGTCACGGCGATGCCGACCAGAGTGATGTGCTGCCAGGTCAGGTGCATCACCTGCTGCCAGTCGAGATGGGAAAAGGCGTTCAGGAATTCCATGACTTCTCCTCTCTTAATTCAGTGGGTGCTGGCGCAGGAAATCGGCGGCAACGGACGATGGGCTCTCGTGGTCGACGTCGACCCGCGCGTTGAGCTGGCGCATGGTTTCGTCGTCGAACAGTTCGGCCAGCGGCTTGAGTTGTTCGGCCAGTTTCGGGTTGGCGTCCAGCGTGGCCTGACGCACCACGGGAGCGGCGGTGTAGTCGGGGAAGTAATGCTTGTCGTCTTCCAGCAATTTCAGGCCGAAGGCATTGAGGCGGCCATCGGTGGTGTAGACCAGACCGGCAAACACCTGACCGTTGCGTAGCGCGGTGTAGACCAGGCCGGCATCCATCTGGCGGATGTTCTTGCGGGTCAGGTTCATGTCGTAGAGTTTGACCATGCCGTCGAGACCGTCAGAGCGGTTGGCGAACTCGGTATCCAGCGCCACCAGGTGGTTGGTCTTGGCCTCGGCGCGCAGCACTTCGTTGAGCTGGCTGATATTGCCGATCTGCGGGTATTGCTCGGCGACTTTTTTCGGCAAAGCGAGGGCGTAGGTGTTGCTGAACTTCGAAGGCGTCAGCCAGACCAGGCCTTTTTTCGCGTCGAGTTCTTTGACCCGGGCGTAGGACTGCGCGCTGTCGAGTTTCTCGGTGACATGGTTATAGGCCACCAGCGACACGCCGGTGTATTCCCAGAGCAGGTCCAACTGGCCGCTTTCGTGGGCGCTGCGGGCAAGGTTGCTGCCCAGGCCGCCGGTGATCTGCGCGTCGTAGCCTTTGCTGCGCAGGTATTGCGCGGTGATTTCGGCGAGCAGGGTCTGCTCGGTGAAAACCCGGGCGCCGAGGCGGATGACCGGTTTTTCAGCGGCTTGCGCGATTCCTGCGAACAGCAGGACGCAGCCTAAGATCAAGCTAAGTCGTTTCATAAATATTCCTTCGCAAAGCCTTAAGACGGGCGCAGACCGCGTTCCAGCCAGAGACGGCTGGCGAGGGTGACCACGCCATCGAGCAGCAGCGCCAACAGCGCGGTGCACGCAGCGCCGAGCAGCAGTTGCGGCTGATTGTTCAGGGCGATGCCGGGGAAGATCAGGCTGCCGAGGCTGTTGGCGCCGATCAGGAACGCCAGCGGCGCGGTGCCGACGTTGATTGCCAGTGCGACCCGCACGCCACCGACGATGATCGGCACGGCGTTGGGCAATTCGACTTTCCACAGCACTTGGCGCGGGGTCATGCCGATGCCGACTGCGGCTTCTTTCAGCGAGCCCTGCACATTTTTCAGGCCTTCATAGGTGTTGCGCACGATCGGCAACAGCGAGGCGAGGAACAGGGCGAAGATTGCCGGGCCACTGCCGATGCCGAGGATGCCCAGTGCAATCGCGAGCACGGCCAGCGGTGGCACGGTGTTGCCGATATTGAAGATCTGCATGAAGCGTTCGGCGCGGCCGACCATGCTCGGGCGGCTGAGGAAGATACCGGCGGGGATGCCCACGACGAGGGCGGCCAGCATGGAAGCGAGGACGAGAATCAGATGAGCTTGCAGGTAAAACAACAAATCGTCGCGGTAGTGTTCGATCGTGTTGATGCCGATCCAGTGGACCAGCAGGGCCAGGAGCGCGATCACCACCGCACCTCCCATCAGCCCTTTGCCATAGCGGATAGCCACAGGCGGACTCCTTTTTTTGTAGTCGGCGAGCGCAGTCCCGTGTGGCATGCCAAGCCTTGGCTGCCGGGAGCGTCGTTCGCGAAAAGTAGCCGTTTTTCAGAGCCGGCAAAGCGGTCTGAAAGCGAGCCATGAGCGCAGCCTCGTCAGGCTAACTTGCTGATTTTTCAGCCCCTGACGAAAGTTCGTAACAGGTGATGGACGTCTCCGTGCTTTAAAAGGTTCCCATCTGCGGCAGCATTTGGCCACCCTTAATGTGCTCAACGGTTCGGTTATTGCAGCGAGTTGGGCTATAATCGCGGCCCTTTTTTGAATCACCGCCAGGCGATTTCCCATGACCCAACAGGCCGCCGAAGTCGCGAAACGCCGCACTTTCGCCATTATTTCCCACCCCGATGCCGGTAAAACCACGATCACCGAAAAGCTCCTGTTGATGGGCAAGGCGATTGCAGTGGCCGGTACGGTGAAATCCCGTAAATCCGATCGCCATGCGACATCCGACTGGATGGAGATGGAGAAGCAGCGGGGTATTTCCATTACCACGTCGGTCATGCAGTTCCCCTATCGCGAACACATGATCAACCTGCTCGACACCCCGGGCCACGAAGACTTCTCCGAAGACACCTACCGCACCCTGACGGCGGTGGACTCGGCCTTGATGGTGCTCGACGGCGGTAAGGGTGTAGAGCCACGGACGATTGCGCTGATGGACGTCTGCCGTCTGCGTGACACGCCGATCGTCAGCTTCATCAACAAGCTCGACCGTGACATTCGCGACCCGATCGAACTGCTCGACGAAATCGAAGCAGTCCTGAAGATTAAAGCTGCGCCGATCACCTGGCCGATCGGTTGCTACCGCGATTTCAAGGGCGTGTATCACCTGGCCGACGACTACATCATTGTTTACACCGCCGGTCACGGTCACGAGCGCACCGAAACCAAGATCATCGAGAAACTCGACTCCGACGAGGCGCGCGCGCACTTGGGCGATGAGTACGAGCGCTTCATCGAACAGCTGGAACTGGTGCAGGGCGCCTGCCACGAATTCAACCAGCAGGAATTCCTCGACGGCCAGTTGACCCCGGTGTTCTTCGGTACGGCGCTGGGCAACTTCGGTGTCGACCACGTGCTCGATGCTGTCGTCGATTGGGCGCCGCGTCCGCTGGCCCGTGTAGCCAACGAGCGTACTGTCGAGCCGGTGGAAGAGAAGTTCTCGGGCTTCATCTTCAAGATCCAGGCGAACATGGACCCGAAACACCGCGACCGCATTGCCTTCATGCGTATCTGCTCCGGCAAGTACGAAAAAGGCATGAAGATGCGCCACGTGCGTACCGGCAAGGACGTGCGCATCGGCGACGCCCTGACGTTCTTCTCCTCCGAGCGTGAGCAACTGGAAGAGGCGTACGCTGGAGACATCATCGGTCTGCACAACCACGGCACGATCCAGATTGGCGACACCTTCAGCGAAGGCGAAGTCCTCGGTTTCACCGGTATTCCGCACTTCGCCCCGGAACTGTTCCGTCGCGTGCGTCTGCGTGATCCGCTGAAATCCAAGCAGTTGCGTCAGGGCTTGCAGCAGTTGGCGGAAGAGGGCGCGACGCAGGTGTTCTTCCCCGAGCGCAGCAACGACATCATTCTCGGCGCTGTCGGTGTGCTGCAGTTCGATGTGGTCGCCAGCCGTTTGAAAGAGGAATACAAGGTCGAGTGCTCGTATGAGCCGATCACCGTGTATTCGGCGCGCTGGATCGAGTGTGACGACAAGAAGAAGCTTGAGGAATTCTCCAACAAGGCGGTGGAGAACCTCGCGCTGGATGGCGGTGGTCACCTGACTTACCTGGCGCCGACGCGGGTGAATCTGGCGTTGATGGAAGAGCGCTGGCCGGATGTGAAATTCCGCGCGACGCGTGAGCATCATTAAGGTTTGAGGTGTTTTTCTGAAAGCCCCTGAGGTGTCGGCCTTGGGGGCTTTTTTATGGGCTGCCGGTTTTGCTCTTGGCGGCCGTTGGGCCGACCAGGCTGTTGGGGTTTTGGTTGAATATCCGTTGCTGCGGGTGCTGCGGCTGGCGGTTTCGCCCTTACGGCGACTTACTTTTTTACAAGCGCCTAAAAAAGTAAGCAAAAAACGCTTGCTCCTACGTTCGGCCCTCGCAGGCTCGGGTTCCTTCGCTCCGGGATCGATCCGGGCGCAGCGGCTACGGTTTGCTTCGCTGCACCTCCTTCCGCTGTGTTCGACTGCGTCGAACGGTCGCTACGCTCCCACCCCCGAATCAATCCCTCCACTCAGCCTTCCGACGTCGCCGGTGGATCAAGATCAAGAGCACTCGAGCTTGCGCTCATTGTTGAGTGGGGCGGCTTCGCCGCGGGCAGCTGCGCTGCTTTGCGGTTGCATTGTGGGAGCGAGCCTGCTCGCGAAGGCGGCCTGATAGCCGGCCTGTTTCTGAGGAGGTACGCGGTCAAATTGTGGGAGCGAGCCTGCTCGCGAAGGCAATCTGCGAGCCGACGATTTTCTGTTTGATGCACTCAATCCAATTCGGTCGTTGAAGACTGCGAGCCTGAAAAGCAAGGTCAAAAGTTCTCAGCCTGCGACATTTCCTACAGCGTGTGTAGGGCGGTTCCTTTTTCCCGTGTTTTGGATGTGCTGGTATGCGACAACCGCCGTGTTGACCGTTAGTGTTTCAATCCCTGCAAGTCGTTCGAAGAGGTCAATGGAGTGACAAGTCGGCTGAATCCCCTGTTGCTTCTTAAAGGCTATTTCACCCCCATGGCCTGGGTCCTCGCGGCTCTGTTGTTCATCAACCGCCTCAGCGCCATGGTCAAGTTGTTCATGGCGCTGTACCTGCGTCAGGAGCTGGGCCTGGCGATTGAAACCGTGGGCTGGTTGCTTTCGGCCTATGGCGCCGGGTTGCTGGTCGGTTCGATGCTCGGTGGCTGGCTCAGTGATCATGTGCGCACGGCGCGGCTGACGGCGGCGCTGTTTTTCGTTTCGGTGTGGGTGCTGATGCTGTTGGGGCTGGTGACGCAGGTGCCGTGGCTGGCCGGTTTGTTGTTGCTCAGCGGTGTTATCGACGGCGCGATTCGGACGTTGCATCAGCGCCTGATCATGGAGTATTGCGAGGTCGCGCAACGCTCGCGTGCGCAGGCTCTGAGCCGGGTCGCGCGTAATCTGGGCATGGCCGCTGCCGGGGTGGCGGGCGGGGTGTTGGCGCAGGCGGATTTTCGTTGGGTGTTCTTCGCCAGTGCGGCGATGACGATGCTGGCGTTGCTGTGGTTCGTGCGCACGACGTGGCGGCGGCCGGTGCTGGTGGTTGAAGACGAATCGACCGATGGCTCAAGCCTGCCGTATCGCGACAAGCCGTTCCTCTGGCTGCTGGCGGCGACGGCCGTGCTCGGCATTGCATTCGACACGGTCTACAGCACGCTGGGCAATTATCTGCGTGATTACTACCACCTGAGCACCGAAGCGATCGGCTGGCAGTTCGGGCTCAATGCGCTGTTGGTGATCGCTTTGCAGATTCCGCTGTCGCACTCGGTCGAGCGTTGGGGCTCGCGCTGGCAAATGCTCGTCGGCAGTGTGCTGTTGGCCTGCGGATTGGGCATGTTGCCGTTCGGTTCCGGCTTGGCTTTTGTCTGTCTGTCGACACTGATCTGGACGCTGGGCGAGGCCTTGTTCATGCCGCCGTTGAATGTACTGGCGATGCAGTTTGCCCAGAGCGGCAAGAGCGGTCAGTACTTCGGCTTGTTCTTCATGAGCTGGAGCGCCAGCGCGTTGTTGTCGCCGGTGCTCAGCGGTCAGCTCTACGGCGAGTTTGGCGGGCACAGCGTGTGGCTGATGAGTGCGCTGCTGGTGCTCCTCTCGATTCCATTGACCTGGCAGGCCACGCGCGGCGCTTAGCAGTATCGGTTATCGGGGTTATTCGAAAGCAATCTGGCGGTCGATGGCATTTCTGCCTGCGCGGTCGCGTCCTAAGTGGTGAGTCGGGCGGATCGCAACTAGATTTCACATCGAGCCAGTCCGGCAAGCATGTCTTAGCGCAACAGGATGGAGTCGGCCATGAAAAGCAGATTGCTACGGGTTTTGATGTTGTTGAAAGTGATGGTGATGCTATCCCTCGGCACCGCAACGGCATGGGCCGAGTGCGAGGATCACGAATCTCAGGCGTTTAACGGCCAGGAAGGGCATAGCGGCCTGATGCTCGCCAAGTCCGAGTCGGAGCCGGGCGATATGAATCAGGGCGGCAGCGCCGATGACGACGACTCGACCACGGACGATCCGGATACCGATGACCCGGATGACGAAGGCGATAGCCAGACGTAGATCGCCGGGCAAAGAAAAACCCCTTGGGCCTCGACTGATGCGCAATCGAGGTGGAAGGGGTTTTGTTATCGCATAAATTCTTGAATCAACACGAACTCCCTGTGGGAGCGAGCCTGCTCGCGAAAGCGTCATTTCAGTCGACAATGTTGGTGACTGTTACACCGCATTCGCGAGCAGGCTCGCTCCCACATGAGATATTTCGTGGGCCTACGCCGCGCCGTCGAGGAATTGCTCGGCGTAGTGGCAAGCCACCTGCCGATTATCCAGTTCACGCAACAGCGGCTCTTCCGTGGTGCAACGCTCGGTGGCGTACGGGCAGCGTTTGTGGAAAGCACAGCCCGGTGGCGGGTTCAGCGGGTTGGGCAGTTCGCCGACGATCTTGATTTTCGGCTTGTTCGGGTCCGGGTGAATCGTCGGGGTCGCCGACAGCAGGGCCTGGGTGTACGGGTGCAGCGGGCGTTCGTAGATGTCGTTCTTCGGACCCAGTTCCACCGGGCGGCCGAGGTACATCACCATCACGTCATCAGCCACGTGCTGCACCACCGCCAGGTTGTGCGAGATGAACACGTACGCGGTGTTGAACTCCTGCTGCAAATCCATGAACAGGTTCAGCACCTGGGCCTGAATCGACACGTCCAGCGCCGAAGTCGGTTCGTCCGCCACCAGCACTTTCGGTTGCAGCATCATTGCCCGCGCCAGAGCGATACGCTGGCGCTGACCGCCGGAGAACATGTGCGGATAGCGCTGGTAATGCTCAGGGCGCAAGCCGACCTGCTTCATCATCGCCTGGACTTTCTCGCGACGCTCGGTGGCCGACAGCTTGGTGTTGATCAGCAGCGGCTCGGCCAGTTGATCACCGATTTTCTGCCGTGGGTTCAACGACGCGTACGGGCTCTGAAACACCATCTGTACGTCTTTGCGCAGTTGCTTGCGCTCGGCCTTGTCAGCGCCGGCAACTTCCTGACCGGCGATCTGCAGCGAGCCCGACGACGGCTCTTCGATCAGCGTCAGGGCGCGGGCGAGAGTGGATTTGCCACAGCCGGATTCGCCTACCACGGCAAGGGTCTTGCCGGCTTCCAGTTCGAACGACACGCCGTTGAGCGCGCGCACGGTGGCGTGGCCCTTGAACAGGCCACGGGAGACTTCGTAGTGACGGGTCAGGTCGCGAGCGGTAAGTACGACGGCCATTACGCCACCTCCTGGTTCAGCGGGTAGAAGCAGCGGGCGAGGCTGTTGGCTTTCGGATCAAGGCCCGGACGCTGGGTGCGGCAGTTGTCCTGCACGTACGGGCAGCGCGGCGACAGCAGGCAACCCTGCGGACGGTCATAACGGCCCGGGACGATGCCCGGCAGAGTCGACAGACGCGAGGCGCCGAGGCTGTGCTCGGGAATCGCCTTGAGCAGCGCTTCGCTGTACGGGTGCGCCGGGATGTCGAACAGTTGCGGCACCTGACCGACTTCCACCGCCTGGCCGGCATACATCACGCAGACACGCTGGGCGGTTTCCGCCACGACCGCGAGGTCGTGAGTGATCAACACCAGGCCCATGTTCTGCTCTTTCTGCAACGCCAGCAGCAGATCCATGATCTGCGCCTGGATCGTCACGTCCAGCGCGGTGGTCGGTTCGTCGGCGATCAACAGTTTCGGCTCGCCGGCAATCGCCATGGCGATCGCGACACGCTGGCTCATACCGCCCGACAGTTGATGCGGGTAGGCGTCCATGCGGCTGGCGGCGCCCGGGATCTCGACTTTTTCCAGCAGTTCGATGGCACGCTTGCGCGCTTGCTTGCCGGACATTTTCAGGTGCAGGCGCAGCACTTCCTCAATCTGGAAACCGACGGTGTAGCTCGGGTTCAGCGCGGTCATCGGGTCCTGGAAGACCATCGACAGGTCTTTGCCGACGATCTGCCGACGCTGACGATTGCTCAGCTTGAGCATGTCCTTGCCGTCGAAGCTGAGCGAGTCGGCGGTGACGATGCCGGGGTGCTCGATCAGGCCCATCAGCGCCATCATGGTCACGGATTTACCCGAACCCGACTCGCCAACGATGGCCAGCACTTCGCCTTTGTCGACTTTCAGGTCGAGGCCGTCGACCACCGGGGTCGCGGTCTTGTCGCCGAAGCGGACGTTGAGATTCTTGATTTCTAGCAGTGACATTTGAATCTCCTCAGGCGGCGTTCTTGAGTTTCGGGTCCAGCGCATCGCGCAGGCCGTCGCCCATCAAGTTGATTGCCAGCACGCTGAGCAAAATGGTCAGACCAGGCAGACTTACTACCCACCAGGCGCGTTCGATGTAGTCGCGGGCCGAGGCCAGCATGGTGCCCCACTCAGGGGTTGGCGGTTGTACGCCGAGGCCGAGGAAGCCCAGTGCGGCGGCATCGAGAATCGCCGAAGAGAAGCTCAGGGTTGCCTGCACGATCAGCGGCGCCATGCAGTTGGGCAGCACGGTGATGAACATCAGGCGCGGCAGACCGGCACCGGCCAGACGCGCGGCGGTGACGTAGTCGCGGTTCAGTTCGCCCATGACGGCAGCACGGGTCAGACGCACGTAGGACGGCAGGGAAACCACAGCAATCGCGATCACGGTGTTGATCAGGCCAGGGCCGAGGATGGCGACGATTGCCACGGCCAGCAGCAGCGATGGCAGGGCCAGCATGATGTCCATCAGACGCATGATGGTCGGGCCGACCACTTTCGGGAAGAAACCGGCGAACAGACCCAGCAGGATCCCCGGAATCAACGACATCACCACCGACGACAAGCCGATCAGCAACGACAGGCGCGAACCCTGTATCAGACGCGACAGCAGGTCACGGCCGAGTTCGTCGGTGCCGAGCAGGAACTGCATCTGCCCGCCTTCGAGCCACGCCGGCGGCGTCAGCAGGAAGTCACGGTATTGCTCGCTCGGGTTATGCGGCGCGACCCACGGCGCGAAGATCGCGCAGAAAATGATCAGCAGCATGAACAGCAGGCCGGCAACGGCGCCCTTGTTCTTCGAGAACGCTTGCCAGAATTCTTTGTACGGCGACGGGTACAGCAGGCTTTGATCCACGGCGGACGTGGCGGTGGCTACTGAGGATGTTGGAGTGCTCATGGGTATTGACCTCAGCGCTGATGACGGATGCGTGGGTTGGCAAAGCCGTAGAGGATGTCCACCACGAAGTTGACCAGAATCACCAGGCAGGCGATTAACAGGATGCCGTTTTGCACCACCGGATAGTCCCGGGCGCCGATGGCTTCGATCAGCCATTTACCGATGCCGGGCCAGGAGAAGATGGTTTCGGTCAGGACCGCACCGGCCAGCAGCGTGCCGACCTGCAGGCCGACCACGGTCAGCACCGGAATCAGCGCATTGCGCAGACCGTGCACGAACACCACGCGCGACGGCGACAGGCCCTTGGCCTTGGCGGTGCGGATGTAGTCCTCGCGCAGCACTTCGAGCATCGACGAACGGGTCATCCGCGCGATCACTGCCAGCGGGATGGTGCCGAGCACGATGGCCGGCAGGATCAGGTGATGCAGAGCGTCGAAGAACGCGCCGACGTCATCGGCCAGCAGCGTGTCGATCAGCATGAAGCCGGTTTTCGGCTCGATGTCATACAGCAGGTCGATGCGCCCGGAGACCGGGGTCCAGCCCAGGCTCACCGAGAAGAACATGATCAGGATCAGGCCCCACCAGAAGATCGGCATCGAATAGCCCGCGAGGGAGATGCCCATCACCCCGTGGTCGAACAGCGATCCTCGTTTGAGTGCCGCGATCACCCCGGCCAGAAGCCCGAGGATGCCAGCGAACAGCAGGGCGGCCATGGACAGTTCCAGGGTCGCCGGGAAAAGAGAGGTGAACTCGGTCCACACACTTTCACGGGTACGCAACGACTCACCGAGATCGCCTTGAGCCAGTTTGCCGATGTAGTCCAGATACTGGGCATACAGCGGCTTGTTCAGCCCCAGGCGTTCCATTGCCTGAGCGTGCATTTCGGGGTCGACCCGACGTTCGCCCATCATCACTTCCACGGGGTCGCCCGGAATCATGCGAATCAACGCGAAAGTCAGCAAGGTGATGCCGAAAAACGTGGGGATCAACAACCCCAGTCGGCGGGCAATAAAACTAAACATCTTGTGTGGTACCTCATCAGCCGGTTAGGCGTGCCCGGTGTTCCATAGGTCAGGAGCACCGGGCGTTTCTTATCTACTTCACCTGGGTGGTGGCGAAGTTATTAGTGGTGAGAGGGCTGATGTGGTAGCCCTCTACATTGTTGCGCATTGCAGTGAACATCCGAGTATGGGCCATGCTGATCCATGGCTGATCCTGATTAAACAGCACTTGAGCCTGTTCGTAGAGCGCGGCGCGTTCAGCCGGATCTACTTTAGCCCGCGCTTCATCCAGCAGTGCCTGGAATTTCTCGTTGCACCAGCGTGCGTAGTTTTCGCCGTTCTTGGCGGCCTCGCAACTGAGCATAGGCGTCAGGAAGTTATCCGGGTCGCCGTTGTCGCCCGCCCATCCGGCCGAGACCATGTCGTGCTCGCCGGCCTTGGCGCGCTTGAGCATCTCGCCCCATTCCATCACGCGGATGTCGATCTTGATCCCGACTTTCGCCAGGTCAGCCTGCATCATCTGCGCGCCGAGCATCGGGTTGGGGTTGGTCGGACCGCCGCCGTTACGGGTGAACAGGGTGAAGGTAGTGCCTTCCGGAACCCCGGCTTCCTTGAGCAGGGCACGTGCCTTGTCGAGGTCGCGTGGCGGGTTCTTCAGATCATGGTTGTAGCCGAGCAGGGTCGGCGGGTACGGGTTGACCGCCACCGACGCGTTGCCCTTGCCGAACAGCGCGTTGACGTAGGCTTCCTTGTCGAACGCGATGTCGATGGCTTTGCGCACGCGTACGTCGCTCATGTACTTGTGCTGGGTGTTCATGGCGATGTACGAAACGGTCATCGCGTCCAGCTCGTCGACTTTCAGCTTGCTGTCTTTCTTGATGCTCGGGATGTCATCCGGTTTCGGATACAGCGCGACCTGGCACTCGTTGGCCTTGAGCTTTTGCAGGCGCACGTTGTTGTCGGTGGCGATCGCCAGGATCAACGCGTCGGCCGGCGGCTTGCCACGGAAATAATCCGGGTTGGCCTTGAAGCGCACCTGCGCATCCTTGGCGTAGCGCTGGAAGATGAACGGGCCGGTGCCGATCGGCTTGTTGTTCAGATCGCCAGTCTTGTTGGCCTTGAGCAACTGGTCGGCGTATTCGGCCGGGTAGATCGACGAGAAGGCCATGGCGATGTCGGCCAGGAACGGCGCTTCGCGGCGGGTCAGGGTGAACTTGACCGTGTTGTCGTCGACTTTTTCTACGCTTTTGAGCAGTTCCTTGAAGCCCATGCTTTCAAAGTACGGGAAGCCCACGCTCGACAGTTTGTGCCACGGGTGATTCGGGTCCAGTTGACGCTGGAAGCTCCAGACCACGTCGTCGGCGTTCATGTCGCGGGTCGGCTTGAAATATTCGGTGGTGTGAAACTTGACGCCTTTGCGCAGGTGGAACGTGTAGGTCAGGCCGTCTTCGCTGATGTCCCAAGACTCGGCGAGCGCCGGGATCACTTCGGTGGTGCCGGGCTTGAAATCGGCCAGGCGATTGAAGATGGTTTCGGCCACAGCGTCCGCCGTGACTGCAGTTGTGTACTGGACCATATCGAAGCCTTCCGGGCTGGCTTCGGTGCAGACCACCAAGGGTTTGGCCGAGGCGCCGACAGCGACACTCAGCAACGCAGCCGCGATGGCCGCACGTAGGGGAAGCATTTTCATCGATAACCCTCTGCAATCGGTTGAAGACAGAAAACCGAACGGCCGACTCATCATGAGTCAGCCGTCGGTTGGCGTTTTTACAGAATGTTGAACGGGATGGTGGTTACGAGGCGGAACTCGTTGATGTTGCCGTCAGCCTGATGCTCGCTGGCGCGGTGCGTGGTGTACGTCGCGCGAATCGCAGTGGCTTTGAGCGGGCCGCTTTGCACAGCGTAGGAAGCCCCGACACCGTATTCATAATGAGACTCGCCATCCATCAGGCTCAGGTCGCCGCGCTTGGCGCCCGGATCGGTGTAGGCGGTGCCGCGGTAGTGAGTACCGTCGATGCCCCAACCGCGTGCCTGGTAGATGTTGAACTTCAGGCCTGGCACCCCGTATTCGGCCATGTTGATGCCGTAGGCGATCTGGAACGACTTCTCGTTCGGGCCGTTGAAGTCCGACAGCAGGGAGTTGGCCAGGTAGATGCCGTTGGTTTCGTGCAGGTAGTCGAAGTACTCGTTACCGTTAACTTCCTGATACGAGAACGTCAGGCTGTGGGCCTGGTGAGTCAGACCCAGCGACAGCGAGTAGGTATCGTTGTCGATGTTGCCCATCAGCTTTTTGCCTTCGTCGACGGTCTTGTAGTAGTTCAGACCGGTGGTCAGGCTCAGCACCTGGCTGTCACCCAGTTCGTGGGTTGCGCCGAAGTAGTACTGGTTCCAGAAGTCTTCCACGTTGGAACCGTAAAAGCTGGTTTTCAGGCTCTTGAACGGTTGGTAGTTGACGCCGGCAACGTAAACCTTGTCGGTCTCCACGCCAGTGGCTGAATACTCGGTGCGAAATTTCGACAGGCTCTGCTCGGTACGCGGCGATACGCGGTCGAAACCGCCCAGGTCGAACGACAGGTTGTTGAATTCCTCGCTGTGCAGGCTGATACCTTCAAAGCTCGAAGGCAGCGGTCGGTTGCCGATGACATCAACGATCGGCGTGCTGAAGTTCTGGCGGCCGGCAGTCAGGGTAGTGTTCGACACGCGGAACTTGACGTTGGCCAGACCCAGTTTGCTCCACTGGTCAACGGCGTCGCCGTCGGAATCCGCCAGAGTACGGTTGGAGCCGCCGGCGATGTCCTTGCGATCACGATCCAGCACAATGGCGTTGTAAGCGGCGACTTCGGTGCTCACGCCCACGGTGCCTTGGGTGAAGCCCGAGGTGTAGTTGACGATGGTGCCTTGCACCCAGTTGATTCGGCGTGGCGTCGGAGTGCGAACGGTAGGCGTGGTGTTCTTGTCGCTGTTTTTCACGTAGCTGAAACGGTCGTCGCGACGACGCAATTCGTTGGCATACCAGTTACGGGTTGTACCGCCCAGGCTTTGTCCATCGATAAAGCCTTTGGCCTCGCTTTGGGCGCTGCTGCCGGCCAATGTGGTAGGGACGAACTCCTGACTTGCAGGTTCGGCGTACGCGGTAGCAGTGATGCTGCTGATGGCCAGGGCCAGTATCGCGGTGCTGCTCAGTTTCATGGGTGAAGCTCCTTTACTTTCTTTTTATCCCGGCTTTTTTTGGTATGCCGGTTATTGGTTTAGAACTCGTTCACACATCGCAAACGTTTGCAAAAAGCCGGATGGGCGAATTTCGGCAAAGCGCTTGCGTGAGGGAAGTAGACGGCTCCCCTCAGCATTGCGGCTAATCGGTTGGTTTAATCGATACTGACACCCGAGAACACGTTGCGGCCGAACGGGCTGACTTTGAATCCTTCGACCCGGGTGCTTAACGGCTGGTTGACCGTCGAGTGGGCGACAGGCGTGATCGGCACTTGCTGTTTAAGCAATTGCTGGGCCTGTTTATAAAGCACGGTGCGCTGGTCGCGGTCGGTGACGACCTTGGCCTGTTTGATCAGCTTGTCGTAAGCCGGATCGCACCACATGGAGTAGTTGTTGCCGCCGATGGCGTCACAGCTGTACAGCGTGCCCAGCCAGTTGTCCGGATCCCCATTGTCACCGGTCCAGCCGATCAGGCTGACGTCGTGCTCGCCGTTCTTGGTGCGCTTGATGTACTCGCCCCATTCGTAGCTGACGATCTTCACTTTCAGACCGATCTTGGCCCAGTCGGACTGGAGCATTTCGGCCATCAGCTTGGCGTTCGGGTTGTATGGACGCTGCACCGGCATCGCCCACAGGGTGATCTCGGTGCCTTCTTTCACGCCGGCGGCCTTGAGCAGTTCCTTGGCTTTTTCCGGGTTGTAGGCGGCGTCCTTGATGGTGTCGTCGTAGGACCACTGGGTCGGTGGCATGGCGTTGACGGCCAGTTGGCCGGCGCCTTGATAAACAGCGTTGAGAATTCCCTGTTTATTCACCGCCATGTCCAGCGCCTGACGCACTTCCAGTTGATCGAACGGCTTGTGGCGGACGTTGTAGGCGATGTAGCCGAGGTTGAAGCCCGGCTTGGAAATCAGTTGCAGTTTCGGGTCGGCCTTCAGCGCTTCAACATCGGCAGGGCGCGGGTGCAGGGTGATCTGGCACTCGTTGGCCTTGAGCTTCTGCACACGTACCGACGCGTCGGTGTTGATGGCGAAAATCAGGTTCTTCAGCTTGACCCGGCTCGGATCCCAGTACTGCGGGTTACCGGTGTAACGGATGTTCGAGTCTTTCTGGTAGCTCTTGAACACGAACGGCCCGGTGCCGATCGGCTTCTGGTTGATGTCGCTCGGCTTGCCGTCGGCCAGCAGCTTGTCGGCGTATTCGGCAGACAGAATCGAAGCGAAGCTCATCGCGATGTTCTGGATGAACGCGGCGTCGACGCTGTTGAGCGTGAACTCCACGGTCAGCGGCCCGGTCTTCTCGACCTTGGCGATGTTCTTGTTCAGGCTCATCCCGTTGAAGTACGGAAACTCGGTGGGATAGGCCTTGCGGAATGGCTGTTGCGCATCGAGCATGCGAGTGAACGTGAACACGACATCGTCAGCGTTGAAATCGCGGCTCGGCTTGAAGTAAGGGGTTGTATGAAATTTCACGCCTTCACGCAGGTGAAAGGTGTATTTCAGGCCATCTTCGGAAATGTCCCACTTGGTCGCCAGGCCCGGTACGACATTGGTCGCGCCTTTTTCGAACTCGACGAGGCGGTTGTACAGCGGCTCGGCGGCGTCGTTGTCGGTGGCCGTCGTGTACTGCGCGGTATCGAAACCCGCCGGGCTGCCTTCCGAGCAGAACACCAGGCTGTCGCTGGCGGCGTAGCTTGCAGACGTGGCGGCCAACAGGCCGGCGCCCAACAGTGCGGAAAAAACCAAGGTATGGCGCATGACGCTCCCTCTTTTTTTAGTGTTATGCAATGCACCTGGATCCCGATCCCGGGACTTTCTGGTCGCATTGAGCTCAATCCAAATACGTACGGCAAAACCGGTGGCCCACGCAGACACTGGTCAGTACGCGACGGTAGGCACCGTGCCTCTGGCAGTAAATACGTAATTGCCTTAATGCTCGTAGGAAAAGTCGACGCGCCTATACCGAAGCAATCATCTGCGGCGGATTTGGGTGTAGGCCTTTTCCTTTTTTCCCGGTAGATAAAGCAACGGCGACGTCAGAAACGCCGCCGTTGCAATGTCTTACTTGCTGACGCTGACGCCGTAGAAGGAATTCAGGCCAAATGGGCTGATCTTGAAATCCTGCACGTTGGCGCGCATGGGTTGATACACCGTCGAGTGAGCGATAGGTGTCATTGGAACTGCATCTTTGAGGACGTGTTGCGCCTGTTTGTACAGCTCGGTGCGCTTGCCCTGGTCAGTAGTGCGTTTGGCTTCTTTCACCAGGCCGTCGAACTTCTTGTCGCACCACTTGGAGAAGTTGTTGCCGCTCAGCGAGTCGCAGCCGAACAGAACGTTGAGCCAGTTGTCCGGATCACCATTGTCACCGCTCCAGCCAATGATCATGGCCTGGTTCTCGCCACCTTTGGAACGCTTGATGTACTCGCCCCATTCGTAGCTGGTGATCTTCACTTTCAAGCCGATCTTGGCCCAGTCGGACTGGAGCATTTCAGCCATCAGTTTGGCGTTCGGGTTGTACGGACGCTGCACCGGCATCGCCCACAGGACGATCTCGGTACCTTCCTTGACGCCGGCTTCCTTGAGCAGCTGTTTGGCTTTCTCAGGGTCGTACTTGGCATCCTTGATGGTGGTGTCGTAGGACCACTGGGTCGGCGGCATGGCGTTGACGGCCAGTTGGCCGGCGCCCTGATAAACCGAATCGATGATCTGCGGCTTGTTCACGGCCATGTCCAGCGCCTGACGCACGCGCAGGTCAGCCAGTGGGTTGGCCTCGTTGCTGCCCTTGACCTTGTCCATCACGTTGTAGGCGATGTAGCCCAGGTTGAAGCCGGCCTGATCCGGCATCTTCAGCGACTTGTCTTCTTTCAGCGCTTTCAGATCGGCCGGACGCGGGAACAGGGTGACCTGGCACTCGTTCTTTTTCAGCTTCTGGATACGCACCGACGGGTCGGTGGTGATGGCGAAGATCAGGTTGTCGATCTTCACGTCTTCAGGTTTCCAGTAATCCTTGTTGCCGGTGTAACGGATGTTCGAGTCTTTCTGGTAGCTCTTGAACACAAACGGGCCGGTGCCGATCGGCTTCTGGTTGATGTCGGCGGCTTTGCCATCCTTGAGCAGTTGGGCCGCGTATTCGGCGGACTGCACGGAAGCGAAGCTCATGGCCATGTTCTGGATGAACGCGGCGTCGACTTCTTTCAGAGTGAACTTGACGGTGTGGTCGTCGACTTTATCGATCTTGGTGATGTTGGTGTCCATCCCCATGTCGGTGAAGTACGGGAATTCGGTCGGGTACGCCTTACGGAACGGGTCGTCCTTGTTGATCATGCGGTTGAAGGTAAACAGCACGTCGTCGGCGTTGAATTCACGAGTCGGCTTGAAATACGGGGTGGTGTGGAACTTGACGCCTTCACGCAGGTGGAAGGTGTAAGTCAGGCCATCGTCGGAAATGTCCCACTTGGTCGCCAGGCCAGGAATCACGGCGGTGCCGCCGCGCTCGAACTGGGTCAGGCGGTTGAACATGGTTTCGGCTGAGGCGTCGAAGTCGGTTCCGGTGGTGTACTGGCCTGGATCAAAACCGGCCGGGCTCCCTTCGGAGCAGAACACCAGGTTAGTCGCAGCGGTGGCGAAAGGTGCGGAGGCTAACAAGCCTGCGCCGACTAGAAACGGAATGACCGCGTGTTTAAGCATGTTGGCCTCATGATTTGTTGTCATTTTTTAGTTGTGAGGTACGACCTCGTGAGTCGTGCCTGCGGATACTTATGCAGGCCCCATACCCAATGCAAGATCCAGAGCGGTCGGCGGCGTTAAACGGTGGCACGAACGTACCTTAATGTCGCATCCGTATAACTTTTGACGCATTTGACCGTTTGCGGGTGGTTTTTAAGGTGCATTCGGGGCACTGAAATGGTGCGCTGGAGGTGTCGGGTGCGCTTGGGTGGGGCTTGGTGTTACTTATTTATACCCTTGGGGATGGGCGGGGTTGAGGGGTTTTTGGGGTGGCTTAGGGTGGGGTGGATTGGGGCAGGGATTGGGGAGTTTTACTTGGTGCAACTGGGTGTTTCGATTGGTGGCACCTTGGCGGCCTGTGGGCCGACCAGGCTCTTGGGGTTTTGGGTGTATATCCGTTACTGCGGGTGTTGCGGATTACGGTTCCGCCCTTACGGCGGGTCACCTTTTTCAAACGCCAAAAAGGTAACCCAAAAGGCTTGCTCCTACGTTCGGCCCTCGCAGGCTCGGGTTCCTTCGCTCCGGGACTGATCCGGGCGCAGCGGCTCCGGTTTGCTTCGCTGCACCTCCTTCCGCTGTGTCTGGCTGCGCCAGACGGTCGCTGCGCTCCCACACCCGGATCAATCCCTCCACTCAGCCTTCCGACGTCGCCGGTGGATCAAGATCAAAAGCGGTACTCGAGCTTGCGCTCATTGTGGAGTGGGGCGGCTTCGCCGCGGGCAGCTGCGCTGCTTTGCCTTGGCTTTTGTAGGAGTGAGCCTGCTCGCGATGCGGCACGTCCAGGCCCCCGAGGACTTGAGTTTGTTTAATTCCGATGCCAAATAACCCGAACCTTCCCACAAGGTTTTCAGGTTGTCCGTCGGACGTCCGCTCTCTAGGCTTGGGTCGTCGCTGGTTGTTCAGCGATCGGGTGTGAGAACCCGACATTCATAGTCATTCAGTGCCCAGATCCGCATAATTGCCGCCAGCAAGTTTGCTGCCTGCAAGTGCGTTATGGCGGCTCTGTGCGGGCGGGCTTATGTCCGGCCGGGTGCCTATGACCGGTTTTCTCACCCCGCACAAAGCTGCCACCTCTTCGCCGTGTGAGAAACGGCATCGAGATGGCTCAACCTCATAGGTGAAGCGCATGAGCAAACCAGTCCCCGACCCACCCGAAGAAACCACAACCCCCCTTGAAGCCGCGCTGCGCGCCGACGATCTCGCGAAAAACCGCGAAGCCATCAAGCGTGCCCTCGATTTCTATCTCTGCCCGCCACCCGGCAAACCCCATCCGCCCGGCACGATGTTTCTGGTCCAGCCCGACATCGACACTGAAAGCCTGCTGGCTCACGCCTGTGAATCCCTTGCTTCAGCCAATACGCTGGCCAGCGATTTCGCCGATCAGCTTGGTAGGCCGCAGCGCAATACGGCGCTGGCGATTCAGCAGATCATCATGCTGGCGGAGCTGGCGGTGAATCGGGCGCTGGATCGGGTTGATCCGCGTACGTAATCAGTCAGGGCCACCGCGTTATCGTTTTTCGCGGGCAAGTCCGCTCCCACAGGGTTATATGCGATTTCAAGACACTACAAAACCTGTGGGAGCTGGCTTGCCAGCGATAGCGGTGGATCATTCACTACAAAACCCAGGCACAAAAAAAACCGGCAACCATTACTGATTGCCGGTCCTTCATTCAGCCAAGCTCAAATCACTGCATCAACACTTCAATCGAGCCATCAGCGGTCATGCTGACCTGGCTGGTGCCGGCTTCAACTTCCGGGGTCACCGGCGCGGAATCCATGGCTGCGGCTTTCATCATCATCGGCGCGCGCAGGTACGGTTGTGGGTAACCGTTGCTGTTGAGGTTCAGGTTGACGATTTTGTAGCCCTTGCCGCCCAGGGCGTCGGTGGCCAGTTGCGCGCGGGTCTTGAACGCGGTGACGGCTTCTTTGAGCAACTGGTCTTCGCTGGCCTTGCGGGTCGGGTCGGCGATGGCGAAGTCCATGCCGCCCATTTTCAGGTCGGTCAGTAACTCGCCGGTGAGTTTGGACAGGGCGGCGAAGTCGGTGCTTTCCAGGCGCAGTTCGGCGCGTTCGCGCCAGCCGGTGATCTTCTGGCCTTTGGTGTCGTAGATCGGATAACTGTTGCGGCTGCCCGTGCGCAGGGTGATGTCTTTGACTTGTTTGGCCTGGGCGGTGGCCTTGTTCATGGTGGTGCTGATGGCGGCGGCGAGTTTGGCCGGGTCGGTGTTCTGCTCTTCGGTGTAGAGCGTCACGATCATCTGGTCGCGGGCCACTTCCTGGCTGACTTCGGCGCGCAGGGAAATCTGGTTGTAGTGCAGCTCATCGGCGGCCAGAACCGGGAGGCTGGCGACGCTGCCGACGGTCAGGGCGAGGAGGGCGGCGCTGCGGCGAAATGTGTGCATGAAGGCTCCTTGAATGAGGCGCAGGTGATGAGTCGCGGCCTGCGTGAACCATCAGACTCTAACTTCTATGATCCGGTTCGCCCAGTTACAACTTCTATACAGATGCCTGCGCGCAGTGGGGAGTGCTTCTGTGGCGAGGGGATTTATCCCCGTTCGGCTGCGCAGCAGTCGCAAATCCGGCTGATGCGGTATGTCTGGTTAAATGAGGTCGCATGATTTGGGGGCGGCTCCGCCACCCAGTGGGGATAAATCCCCTCGCCACAATTGATCTCCAATAGCCCTCGGAATCTTCTTCAACTCAGATGAATTCTCCATCGTCGCCATGTGGTCGTTTGCCGCACTTTCGCCTCTGAACCCCGCGCCTTGGTTATACTCCGTGCGATCCGCCTGGAGCGCTCATCAGGAGAGCTCATGCTCGCCCCCGTACAACTGACTTCCGCCACTCGCCAGAACCTCTGGCGGCTGACTTTCATCCGCACCCTGGTGCTCGCCGCGCAGGCCGGGTCCGTGGGCCTGGCCTACTGGCTGCAATTGTTGCCATTGCCGTGGGTGCAACTGGCGATGACCCTGGGCTGTTCGATTCTGCTCTGCGTGTTCACTGCCGTGCGCCTGCGCACATCGTGGCCGGTGACCGAGCTCGAATACGCGCTGCAACTGGCCTGCGATCTGGTGATCCACAGTGCGCTGCTGTATTTCTCCGGCGGTTCGACCAACCCCTTCGTTTCTTATTATCTGGTGCCGCTGACCATCGCGGCGGTGACCTTGCCGTGGCGTTATTCGGTGATTCTGTCGGGCATCGCGCTGGCGCTGTACACGCTGATGCTGACGCGTTTCTATCCGCTGGAAACCCTACCGGTCGCCCGTGAGAATCTGCAGATCTACGGCATGTGGCTGAGCTTTGCCCTGGCTGCTGCGGTCATCACGTTTTTCGCCGCGCGTATGGCTGAAGAGCTGCGCCGGCAGGAAGAATTGCGCGCGATTCGCCGCGAAGAAGGCCTGCGCGATCAGCAGCTGCTCGCCGTTGCGACCCAGGCCGCCGGTGCTGCGCATGAATTGGGCACACCGCTGGCGACCATGAGCGTGCTGCTCAAGGAAATGCAGCAGGATCACCCCGATGCGTTGCTGCAGGACGATCTGAAAGTGCTGCAGGATCAGGTCAAGCTGTGCAAGGAAACCTTGCAGCAACTGGTCCGCGCCGCCGAGGCCAACCGGCGTCTGGCGGTGGAGATGCAGGACGTCACCGACTGGCTCGACGAGGCGTTGAACCGTTGGCACCTGATGCGCCCGGAAGCCAGTTACCGCTTCCAGCGTCTCGGCCAGGGTGCGGTGCCGCGCATGGCGCCGCCGCCGGATCTGACCCAGGCTTTGCTGAATCTGCTCAACAATGCAGCCGACGCCTGCCCGGAAAATCTCCAGGTGACGCTGGACTGGGACGCAGAGACTTTGACGATCAGCATTCGCGACCACGGCGCCGGTGTGCCGCTGGCCATCGCCGAGCAGATCGGCAAGCCGTTTTTTACCACCAAGGGCAAAGGTTTCGGCCTGGGCCTGTTTTTGAGCAAGGCCAGCGTGACACGCGCCGGCGGCTCAGTGAAACTCTATAGTCATGAGGAAGGCGGCACGCTCACCGAGCTGCGCCTGCCCCACGGCGCCCGAGGAGACCAACATGAGTGACGAAATCCAAGTCGAAGGCGAAGAACTGCCGCATCTGCTGCTGGTCGACGACGACGCGACCTTCACCCGCGTCATGGCCCGCGCCATGGCCCGCCGCGGCTTTCGCGTCAGCACTGCCGGTTCTGCGGAAGAAGGCCTGACCATCGCCCAGGCCGATCTGCCTGATTACGCCGCGCTGGACCTGAAAATGGATGGCGACTCCGGTCTGGTCCTGCTGCCCAAGCTGCTGGAACTCGATCCGGAAATGCGCGTGGTGATCCTCACCGGTTATTCGAGCATTGCCACGGCAGTCGAGGCGATCAAGCGTGGCGCCTGCAACTACCTGTGCAAACCCGCCGATGCCGACGACGTGCTGGCCGCGCTGCTGTCCGAGCATGCCGACCTCGACAGTCTGGTGCCGGAAAACCCGATGTCGGTCGATCGCCTGCAATGGGAGCACATCCAGCGCGTGCTCACCGAGCACGAAGGCAACATTTCCGCCACGGCCCGCGCGCTGGGCATGCACCGCCGCACCTTGCAGCGCAAATTGCAGAAGCGTCCGGTTCGTCGCTGAACCTGCGCTGAACGACTATCGCCAGCCCTCGCGATAAAACGCGCCGATCATCTATGATCGGCGCGTGTCCGTTCTTTTTACTATCGAGCCTTATCCATGAATCAGAACGCTGAATATTCCGCGGTCAACGATGCTGTGCGCGGGCAGTTTTTTCGCAAAGTCTGGGCGATGACCACGCCTTACTGGCGCAGCGAAGAGAAGGGCAAGGCCTGGACGTTGCTGATTGCCGTAATTGCGCTGACGCTGTTCAGCGTAGCGATCTCGGTGTGGATCAACAGTTGGTACAAGGATTTCTACAACGCCTTGCAGAGAAAGGATGAAGCCGCGTTCTGGCAGTTGATCCTGTATTTCTGCGGCATCGCGACGGTGGCGATTCTCGGCGCGGTGTATCGGTTGTATCTGACGCAGATGCTGACGATTCGCTGGCGGGCGTGGCTGACCGAAAAGCACTTCAAGCGCTGGCTCGACCACAAGAATTACTATCAGCTGGAGCAGGGCGGTTATACCGATAACCCCGACCAGCGGATTTCCGAAGACCTCAACACTTACACCGCCAACACCCTGAGCCTGGGCCTCGGGCTGCTGCGCACGATTGTCAGTCTGGTGTCGTTCTCGATCATTTTGTGGGGAGTGTCGGGCAGTATCGAAGTGTTCGGCATCGAGATTCCCGGCTACATGTTCTGGTGTGCGCTGTTGTATGCAGCGGTCGGCAGTTGGCTGACGCATTTGATCGGTCGCCGTCTGATCGGTCTGAACAACAAGCAACAACGCTTCGAAGCAGACCTGCGTTTTTCCATGGTGCGCGTGCGTGAGAACGCGGAAAGCATCGCCTTGTACAACGGCGAACCGAATGAGAACCGCCGCCTGAGCAACCGCTTCGGGCTGGTCTGGCACAATTTCTGGGACATCATGCGCGTGTCCAAGCGCCTGACGTTCTTCACCTCCGGCTACGGTCAGATCGCAATCATTTTCCCGTTTGTCGTCGCCGCACCGCGCTATCTGTCCGGCAAGATCGAACTGGGCGAGCTGATGCAAATCAACTCGGCGTTCGGCAACGTGCAGGAGAATTTCAGCTGGTTCATCACTGCGTATTCGGACTTGGCCGCTTGGCGCGCCACCTGTGATCGTCTGCTGAGTTTCCGTCAGGCCATGAGCGACAACGAACAACGCACCCCGGCCATCGACGTGCAGAATCAGGGCAGCGACTTGCAGGTGCACAACCTCGGCCTGGATCTGGCCGATGGTCGTCACCTGCTGACCGACGCCGACATGACCGTTGAGCCGGGTGAGCGCGTGATGCTCAGCGGCCGTTCCGGCAGCGGCAAGTCGACACTGCTGCGGGCGATGGGACATTTGTGGCCGGCGGGGCACGGCAATATTCGTTTACCGGCGGCGCGCTATCTGTTCTTGCCGCAGAAGCCTTATCTGCCGATCGGCACATTGCGTGAAGCGCTGAGTTATCCACAGCCGGGCGATACTTACGCGCCGGAGCGTTATGCACAGGTGCTGGAAACCTGTCGTCTGCCGCACTTGGTCGGGCGGCTGGATGAAGCCAATCACTGGCAGCGCATGCTCTCGCCGGGCGAGCAACAACGCCTGGCCTTCGCCCGCGCGCTCCTTTATGCACCGCAATGGCTGTACATGGACGAGGCTACATCGGCGATGGATGAAGAGGATGAGGCGACCTTGTATCAAGCGTTGATTGACGAGATTCCGGGTCTGAGCATCGTCAGCGTCGGTCACCGAAGCAGTTTGAAACGATTCCATCCACGGCATGTGCGGATCGACAGCGGTCGTCTGGTCGAACAGGCCATAACTGTCTGAACACTCACCTGTGGGAGCGAGCCTGCTCGCGAAGGGGCCATCTTGGTCGACGAATCTGTCGTCTGAACCACCGCTTTCGCGAGCAGGCTCGCTCCCACATTGGGGTAATGTGATCTGCCCGGTGATCGTACAACTCGCTTGAGCTATGATGGCGCCAAGCCGAACTTTCGAGACAAGATGCAGACCATGGAAAAGCTGATCGACACCCCGCGCCTCCCCCGCAAGCGCCGCAGCCTCGCCCAGGAATTGGTGACGGTGTTGAGCGAGCAGATCCGTGATGGCCTGCTCAAGCGTGGCGACAAATTGCCCACCGAGTCGGCGATCATGGAAGCCCATGGTGTCAGCCGCACCGTGGTGCGCGAGGCGATTTCCCGTTTGCAGGCTGCCGGTCAGGTGGAAACCCGCCATGGCATCGGCACTTTCGTTCTCGACACACCGAGCCCGAGCGGTTTCCGCATCGACCCGGCCACTGTCGTCACTCTGCGTGACGTCCTGGCGATTCTCGAATTGCGCATCAGCCTCGAAGTCGAATCCGCCGGCCTCGCCGCGCAACGTCGCAGTGCCGAGCAACTGGCAACCATGCGCGCCGCCCTCGACGCCCTGAACGAAAGCGCCTCGCACGCCAGCGATGCGGTGTCTTCAGACTTCGCTTTCCATCTGGAAATCGCCCTGTCCACCGGCAACCGCTACTTCACCGACATCATGACGCACCTGGGCACCAGCATCATTCCACGTACGCGGCTGAACTCGGCGCGGCTGGCCCACGATGATCAACAGCACTACATGAGCCGCCTGAGCCGCGAGCACGAGGAAATCTACGACGCGATTGCCCGTCAGGATTCCGATGCTGCCCGCGCCGCAATGCGGTTGCACCTGACCAACAGCCGCGAAAGACTGCGCCAGGCCCATGAAGAGGCGCAGGCGCAGCGAAACTGAGCATTACGCCTCTATGCGCAGCCTCAGCGGCAGCGAGTACGGCTCCATACTCGACTCATCGCGAAACTTGTAACGCAGCTCCACTTCGCGGTTCAGGTACGGTTGAAGCGCCTCTTTCGGCAGATGCACCTCGATGTCGAGCAGCTTTTCCATTTCATCCTCGGCGTCGTCCCAGGCGCCGGTGTCCACCTCATCACCTTCCCATTCGGGTTCTTCTCCATCGCTGCCGAGAATCGCGTAGACGCTCCAGTTTGCTGCGAAATCGCTGGAATCCGGGACCTGCACGGTGAGGATCTCCGGCAGTTGCGAGAGCTGAAGTGTCACGCAGTCGTCTTGCGCAGGGGCGATGTGGGTGAGGGTGGGGGCGGCAAAATGCATCGACATAGCGGCTTCCTTTGAGTGGTCCGCCACGATCCTTCGTGGCAGTCGACGTACTTTACGAGCCGCTGGTCCTCTCAGAATTAAACGAATCCAGACCAGATATTTCCGCGAGAAAATGCTTCAAGGACGGGCCTTCCAGCGATTTCCAGAAGTATAGACAGCGATTTTGTCGGACAAAAAAGCCCTGCCAACGATGAAATGCAGTTGACGGTTATTTTTTAAGTTGTACGATGACCTACAACTTCGGCGAAGGCTGAACGGTCCACTCACAATAAAACGTTGCTACCAGGGTGTTCGAATAATGAATCCACAAGAACTGAAGTCCATCCTCTCTGCCGGCCTGCTGTCTTTCCCGGTGACCGATTTCAACGCGCAGGGCGATTTCAACCGCGCGGGCTACATCAAACGCCTGGAATGGCTGGCTCCGTATGGCGCTTCGGCTCTGTTCGCCGCCGGTGGCACCGGTGAGTTCTTCTCCCTGGCCGCCAGCGAATACTCGGAAATCATCAAGACTGCCGTCGACACCTGCGCAACCAGCGTGCCGATCCTGGCCGGCGTCGGTGGTTCGACCCGCCAGGCCATCGAATACGCTCAGGAAGCCGAGCGTCTGGGCGCCAAAGGCCTGTTGCTGCTGCCGCACTACCTGACCGAAGCGAGCCAGGACGGTGTTGCCGCCCACGTTGAAGCCGTGTGCAAATCGGTGAAGATCGGTGTGGTCGTCTACAACCGCAACGTTTGCCGCCTCAACGCGCCGCTGCTGGAACGTCTGGCCGAGCGCTGCCCGAACCTGATCGGCTACAAGGATGGCCTGGGCGATATCGAGTTGATGGTGTCGATCCGTCGCCGCCTCGGTGATCGCTTCAGCTACCTGGGTGGTTTGCCGACCGCTGAAGTCTACGCCGCTGCCTACAAGGCGTTGGGCGTGCCGGTCTACTCCTCGGCGGTGTTCAACTTCATCCCGAAAACCGCGATGGACTTCTACCACGCGATCGCTCGCGAAGATCACGCCACCGTCGGCAAGATCATCGACGACTTCTTCCTGCCGTACCTGGACATCCGCAACCGCAAGGCCGGTTACGCCGTGAGCATCGTCAAGGCAGGTGCAAAAATCGCCGGCTATGACGCAGGTCCGGTGCGTGCGCCGCTGACCGACCTGACCGGCGAAGAGTACGAAATGCTCGCCGCGCTGATCGACAAGCAAGGCGCGCAATAAACGAGAAAAGCGAGGCCGCTGAGCAATCAGCGGCTTTTTGCGTGAAGGCTTTTAGAGTTGAGGGCTGCCCTGTGACAACTGCAAAACGCTACGACAACTACATCAATGGCGAATGGGTCGCCGGTGCCGATTATTCGGCCAACATCAACCCGTCCGAACTCAGCGACACCATCGGCGACTACGCCAAGGCTGACCTGACCCAGGTCAACGCCGCCATCGACGCTGCCCGCGCTGCGTTCCCGGCGTACTCCACGTCGGGCATTCAGGCCCGTCACGATTCGCTGGATAAAGTCGGCAGCGAGATCCTCGCCCGTCGCGAAGAGCTCGGCACGCTGTTGGCCCGTGAAGAGGGCAAGACCCTGCCGGAAGCGATCGGTGAAGTGACCCGCGCCGGCAATATTTTCAAGTTCTTCGCCGGTGAATGCCTGCGCCTGTCCGGTGACTACGTGCCGTCGGTTCGCCCGGGCGTCAACGTCGAAGTCACCCGCGAAGCGCTGGGCGTGGTCGGTCTGATCACCCCGTGGAACTTCCCGATTGCCATCCCCGCGTGGAAAATTGCTCCGGCCCTGGCCTATGGCAACTGCGTCGTACTCAAGCCTGCCGATCTGGTGCCGGGCTGCGCCTGGGCGCTGGCCGAAATTATTTCCCGCGCGGGCTTCCCGGCCGGTGTGTTCAACCTGGTAATGGGCAGCGGTCGCGTGGTTGGCGAGGCGTTGGTCAACAGCCCGAAAGTCGACGGCATCAGCTTCACCGGTTCGGTGGGCGTGGGTCGTCAGATCGCGGTCAACTGCGTTTCGCGCCAGGCCAAGGTGCAGCTGGAAATGGGCGGCAAGAACCCGCAGATCATTCTCGACGACGCCGACCTCAAGCAAGCGGTCGAGCTGTCGGTGCAGAGCGCGTTCTACTCCACCGGCCAGCGCTGCACGGCGTCGAGCCGTCTGATCGTTACCGCCGGCATTCACGACAAGTTCGTTGAAGCGATGGCCGAGCGCATGAAGTCGATCAAGGTCGGCCACGCGCTGAAAGCCGGCACCGACATAGGTCCGGTGGTTTCCCAGGCGCAGCTTGAACAGGACATGAAGTACATCGACATCGGCCAGTCCGAAGGTGCACGTCTGGTCAGCGGCGGTGGTGTGGTGACTTGCGACACCGAGGGCTACTTCCTCGCGCCAACCCTGTTCGCCGACAGTGAAGCGTCGATGCGTATCAGCCGCGAAGAGATCTTCGGCCCAGTGGCCAACATCGTTCGCGTGGCCGATTACGAAGCTGCGCTGGCAATGGCCAACGACACCGAATTCGGCTTGTCGGCCGGCATCGCCACCACCTCGCTGAAGTACGCCAACCACTTCAAGCGCCACTCCCAGGCCGGGATGGTGATGGTCAACCTGCCGACCGCCGGTGTGGATTACCACGTACCGTTCGGCGGGCGTAAAGGCTCGTCCTACGGCTCCCGTGAGCAGGGCCGCTATGCACAAGAGTTCTACACGGTCGTGAAGACTGCCTACATCGGTTCCTGATACACGCAATACCTGTGGGAGCTGGCTTGCCAGCGATTCAGGCAACGCGGTGCTGCAGGCACGCCGCGCTGATGCCATCGCTGGCAAGCCAGCTCCCACAAAGACCAAAGAATGTTTTACCCGCATAAAAATAATCAGTGGGAGTACATCTGCATGCAATCCTCCAAGCCGACTCACGTCCGCTATTTGATCCTGCTCATGCTGTTTCTGGTGACCACGATCAATTACGCCGACCGTGCCACGATCGCCATTGCCGGCTCCAGCCTGCAAAAGGACCTTGGCATTGACGCCGTCACCCTCGGCTACATCTTCTCCGCATTCGGTTGGGCCTACGTCGCCGGGCAAATTCCCGGTGGCTGGCTGCTCGATCGCTTCGGCTCGAAAAAAGTCTATGCCCTGAGCATTTTCACCTGGTCGCTGTTCACCGTGCTGCAAGGCTTCGTCGGTGAATTCGGCATGTCCACGGCAGTGGTTGCGCTGTTCATGCTGCGTTTCCTGGTGGGCCTGGCGGAAGCGCCATCGTTCCCCGGCAACGCGCGCATCGTGGCGGCGTGGTTCCCGACCGCTGAACGCGGCACCGCTTCGGCGATCTTCAACTCGGCGCAATACTTTGCCACCGTGTTGTTTGCGCCGTTGATGGGCTGGATCGTCTACAGCTTCGGCTGGGAGCACGTGTTCATCGTCATGGGTATCCTCGGTATCGTGTTCTCGCTGGTGTGGCTGAGAGTCATCTACAGCCCGCGCGAACACCCACGGGTCAACGAGGCCGAGTTCAAGCACATCGCTGACAACGGCGGCATGGTCGACATGGATCAGAAGGGCAAGAAGTCCGACGGTCCGAAGTGGGATTACATCCGTCAGCTGCTGACCAACCGCATGATGCTGGGCGTGTATCTGGGCCAGTACTGCATCAACGGCATCACCTATTTCTTCCTGACCTGGTTCCCGGTGTATCTGGTGCAAGAGCGTGGCATGACCATTCTCAAGGCCGGTTTCATCGCTTCGTTGCCGGCGATCTGCGGCTTCATCGGCGGCGTGCTTGGCGGGGTGATTTCCGATTACCTGCTGCGCAAGGGCCATTCGCTGACTTTCGCTCGCAAGGCGCCGATCATCGCCGGTCTGCTGGTGTCGAGCAGCATCGTCGCGTGCAACTATGTTGACGTGGAATGGATGGTGGTGGGCTTCATGGCGCTGGCATTCTTCGGCAAAGGCGTTGGCGCACTGGGCTGGGCGGTGGTTTCCGACACTTCGCCGAAACAGATCGCCGGTCTGAGCGGTGGCTTGTTCAACACCTTCGGCAACATCGCTTCGATCACCACGCCGATCGTGATCGGCTACATCATCAGCTCCACCGGCTCGTTCAAGTGGGCGCTGGTGTTTGTCGGCGCCAACGCACTGGTCGCGGTGTTCAGCTATCTGGTGATTGTCGGCCCGATCAAGCGTGTGGTGTTGAAAGAGCCGCCAGCCAAGGGCGGCAATGAAGCCACCGGCAATTTGTCTCAAGCGCATTCCTGAGGAGCGGCGTCATGCAGTTGATTGAACATTCCGACTCGCCGCGCTACATCCGCCTGCACGAGCGGGACAACGTTGTAGTGGTGGTCAACGATCAGGGCGTACCGGCCGGTACCGAGTTCGCCGACGGCCTGGTCACCCTGGATTTCGTACCGCAGAGCCACAAGGTCACCCTGGAGGATATTCCCGAAGGCGGCCCGGTGATTCGTTATGGGCAGATCATTGGCTATGCCTTGCAGCCGATCCGTCGTGGCAGTTGGGTCAAGGAAGATCAACTGCGCATGCCGACCGCGCCGCCGCTGGACAGCTTGCCGCTGTCCACCGATGTGCCGGATGCGCAGGCACCGCTGGAAGGCTTCACGTTCGAGGGTTATCGCAACGCCGACGGCACCGTCGGCACGCGCAACATTCTCGGCATCACCACCACCGTGCAGTGCGTCACCGGCGTGCTCGATCATGCGGTCAAGCGCATCAAGGAAGAGTTGTTGCCGAAGTACCCGCACGTCGATGACGTGGTGGCACTGACCCACAGTTATGGCTGCGGTGTGGCGATTACCGCCACCGACGCCTATATCCCGATTCGTACCGTGCGCAATCTGGCGCGCAACCCGAACCTGGGCGGCGAGGCGCTGGTGATCGGTCTGGGCTGCGAGAAATTGCAGGCCGGGCAGGTGATGCATGAGGACGATGCCTCGGTGGATCTCAGCGATCCGTGGCTGTACCGCTTGCAGGATTCCAGTCACGGTTTTACCGAAATGATCGAACAGATCATGGAACTGGCCGAAGTGCGTTTGAAGAAACTCGACCAGCGCCGCCGCGAAACCGTGCCGGCCTCCGAGCTGATTCTCGGTATGCAGTGCGGCGGCAGCGACGCGTTCTCCGGCATCACCGCCAACCCGGCGCTGGGTTATGCCTCAGACTTGCTGTTGCGCGCGGGGGCGACGGTGATGTTTTCCGAAGTCACCGAAGTGCGCGATGCGATCTACCTGCTGACGTCGCGGGCGCAAACGCAAACCGTCGCCGAAGAGCTGGTGCGCGAGATGGACTGGTACGACCGTTACCTGGCCAAGGGCGAAGCCGATCGCAGCGCCAACACCACGCCGGGCAACAAGAAGGGCGGGTTGTCGAACATTGTCGAGAAGTCGCTGGGCTCGATCGTCAAGTCCGGCAGCAGCGCGATCAATGGCGTGCTCGGCCCGGGCGAGCGTTTCAAGCACAAGGGCCTGATTTTCTGCGCGACGCCGGCCAGTGATTTTGTCTGCGGTACGCTGCAACTGGCGGCGGGGATGAACCTGCACGTGTTCACCACCGGTCGCGGCACGCCTTACGGGCTGGCCATGGCGCCGGTGGTCAAGGTATCGACGCGGACTGAACTGGCGCAGCGCTGGCCGGATCTGATCGACATTGATGCCGGACGCATTGCCACCGGGCGCGCGACCATCGAAGAACTGGGCTGGGAGTTGTTTCACTATTACCTGGATGTTGCCAGTGGCAAGCAACAGACCTGGGCGGAGAAGCACAAGCTGCATAACGACATCACCTTGTTCAACCCGGCGCCGATTACCTGATCGTTTCATGGAAGATCAAAAGCCCCTCACCCCAGCCCTCTCCCGGAGGGAGAGGGGGCCGACCGAGTTGTTTTGCGCTATACATCGACCTGACAAATCGGGTCGATTATGGATTCGACGATGTCATTTCAGGTCGGTGGATTGTTTAAATATCCCCTGATCGGTTCCCTCTCCCTTTGGGAGAGGGCTAGGGTGAGGGGCTTTTGCTTTATCATTGCCCCCCTGACTAAGCTCACCCAAGGCTCCCCGGCATGCTGGCAATCTTTCTTGAAACCCTGAACATCACCGCGCCGGTGTTTGCCATGCTGTTTCTCGGTGTGCTGCTCAAGCGCATCGACTGGATCAACGACAACTTCATCCACACCGCCTCGTCGCTGGTGTTCAACGTGACCATGCCGGCGCTGCTGTTCCTCGGCATCCTCCACGCCGACCTGCACGCCGCACTGCAACCCTCGCTACTCATCTACTTTTCCCTCGCGACCCTGGTGAGTTTCGCCGTGGCCTGGGGCTGGGCGATTTTCAAGTGTCCGCGTGAGGATCGCGGCATCTACACCCAAGGCGCGTTTCGCGGCAACAACGGCGTGATAGGTCTGGCGCTGGCGGCGAGCATGTACGGCGATTACGGCATTTCCCTCGGGGCGATTCTCGCGGCGCTGGTGATCCTGTTCTACAACACGCTGTCGACCATCGTGCTGGCGGTATACAGCCCGGTGATCAAGTCCGATCCGTGGAGCATCTGCAAAAGCGTGTTCAGCAACCCGCTGATCATCAGCGTGATTTCGGCAGCGCCGTTCGCCTATTTCAAGATCGGTTTGCCGGGCTGGCTGGAGACCTCCGGCCAGTATCTGGCGCAGACCACTTTGCCGCTGGCGCTGATCTGTATCGGCGGCACGCTGTCACTGGCGGCGCTGCGCAAGAGCGGCAAGATGGCGCTCAGCTCCAGCCTGGTGAAGATGGTCGGTCTGCCGTTACTGGCAACCGTGGGCGCGTGGTTGTGGGGCTTTCGCGGGGCGGAACTGGGGATTCTGTTTCTTTACTTCGGTAGCCCGACGGCGGCGGCGAGTTTCGTCATGGCCCGGGCGGCGCAGGGCAATCATGAGCTGGCAGCGGCGATCATCGTGATGACCACGTTGATGGCGGCGATTACCACCAATGTCGGGATCTTTGTGTTGCAGTGGGGTGGGTGGATCTGACCAAGGATTTGCAGTGTCTGTCAGGGCCTCTTCGCGAGCAGGCTCGCTCCCACATTTGAAATGCATTCCAGATGTGGGAGCGAGCCTGCTCGCGAAAGCTATTTCAGCACTGAATCACTCAGGTTTCTGGTAGGTATCAATCACTTCCTGCGCCGCGCGAAACGCATCGATCGCCGCTGGCACGCCGGCATACACCGCGCAATGCAGCAGCGCTTCGCGAATCTCTTCCACGCTGCAGCCATTGTTCAGGGCACCGCGCACGTGGCCCTTCAACTCCTGCGGACACTTCAACGCGGTCAGCGCGGCGAGGGTGATCAGGCTGCGGGTTTTCAGCGACAAACCTTCGCGATTCCACACGCCACCCCAGGCGTGTTCATTGACGAAATCCTGCAACGGCTGGGTGAACTCGGTGGCGTTGCCCAGGGCGCGATCAACGAACGCATCGCCCATGACCTGACGACGGATTTCAACCCCGGACTGCTTCGACTCGCTCATGGCACATCTCTCTTGTGGTGTTGGCGACGCCAGGCGCGGATCGACGTGAACAGCAGAAACGTCAGCAGCGCCGGCAGGACATAAAACAGCATCAAGCGCTCGAGTTTGCCGGCCAGCGGCATGCCGGTGGTGAACGACACCACATGCAGCCCGTAGACCAGATACAAACCGAGCAGCAGCAAGCCTTCGGCCCGGGTCACGCGATAGCCCGAGTAAAACACTGGCAGGCACAGCGCCGCGACGCCGAGCATCACCGGCAAGTCGAAATCCAGCGCATTCGGGGAAACGGAAAGCGGCGTCGGTGCGAGTAGGGCGGTCAGCCCGAGCACCCCGAGCAGGTTGAACAGGTTGGCGCCGATCACGTTGCCCACGGCAATGTCGCGCTGCCCGCGCAACGCAGCGATCAGCGAAGTCGCCAGCTCCGGCAGCGAAGTGCCGACCGCGACCACGGTCAGACCGATGACCCGTTCGGACAGGCCCAAGTCAGTGGCCACGACCACGGCGGCGCCGAGCAGCAAACGCCCGGCGAACACCAGCATGGCCAGGCCAGCGAGAATCATCAGCACACTGATCAGCCAGGATTGCTGCGTATCCTTCGGGCGTTCGGTATGGGGGCGGGTCGAGTGTCGCGACTGGCGGAACAACAAGCCAAGGTACAGCGCCAACGCCCCGAGCAGCAGGACGCCGTCGAAACGCCCGAGATCTTTATTCCAAGCGAGGATGAATACCAGCAGGCTGGCGCCGATCATCAGCGGGATATCCAGGCGCACCAGTTGCCGCGACACGCGCAGGGGGATGATCAGTGCCGAGAGGCCAAGGGTTACGAGGATGTTGAAGATGCCGCTGCCGACCACGCTGCCGACGGCGATGTCCGGGTTGTCGGTCAACGCCGCTTGCAGGCTCACGGCCATTTGCGGGGCGCTGCTGCCGAGGGCGACGATGGTCAGGCCGATGATCAGCGGACGCACATGCAGGCGCTCGGCCAGACGCACGGCGGCGCGCACCATCAGCTCGGCGCCGATGATCAAAAGAACCAGGCCACTGAACAATTCGACGACGTTGATCAGCGGCAGATCGGCTAGTCCGAAAATGGTCGGCGCTCCATCAGTCCAGGGCCTGCACGCGAACCCGTGCGGTGCCGCTGCGCAGCATGCCGATTTCATCGGCGGCCTCGCGCGACAGATCGATCAGCCGGCCACGGGTGTGCGGGCCACGGTCATTGATGCGGACCACGACTGATTCATCATTTTTCAGGTTGGTGACCTTCACTCGCGTGCCGAACGGCAACTGGCGGTGGGCGGCGGTCAGGGAATGCTGGTTGAACGCTTCGCCGCTGGCGGTGCGTTTACCGTGATGTTTGGCTCCATAGTAGGAGGCGACGCCGGTCTGGTCGTAACCGTGCGGGTCGATGGTGTCGGTACTGGCGCAACCGGCCAGCAGGGAGAGCAGGGCGCTGCTCAGCAACAGACGCTTCATTCAAAGGTATCCCGGATCAAATGTAGGAGTGACCTGTGGCGAGGGGATTTATCCCCGTTGGACTGCGCAGCAGTCCCAAAACTGAGAACTCGATTTATCTGGTGCAAATCAAGCTCAGCAATTGGGGCCGCTTCGCGGCCCAACGGGGATAAATCCCCTCGCCACAGGTCCCTTCCACAGGGGATGGAGCCAGGCTTTGGATCTGGCTCCATTGGTGGTCAGCCTTCGAGCTTGCTTTTCAGCAGTTCGTTCACCTGCTGCGGGTTGGCCTTGCCTTTCGAGGCTTTCATGGCCTGGCCGACGAAGAAGCCGAACATCTTGCCGCGTTTGGCTTCGTCTGCCGCGCGGTACTGTTCGACCTGTTCGGCGTTGGCCGCGAGCATTTCATCGAGCACGGCGGAGATCGCGCCGGTGTCGGTGACTTGCTTGAGGCCGCGCTTCTCGATGATCTCGTCAGCACTGCCTTCGCCGTTGGCCATCGCTTCGAACACCACCTTGGCGATCTTGCCGGAGATGGTGTTGTCCTTGATGCGCTGCAGCATGCCGCCCAGTTGCTCGGCGGAGACTGGCGAGTCTTCGATGTCCAGGCCCTGCTTGTTGAGCAGGCTGCCCAACTCGACCATCACCCAGTTCGCCGCCAGTTTCGCGTCGCCACCGATGGCTGCGACTTTCTCGAAGTAATTCGCCTGTTCACGGCTGGTGGCCAGCACGTTGGCGTCGTAGGCCGACAGACCGAACTGGCTCTGGAAGCGTTCGCGCTTTTGCGGTGGCAGTTCCGGCAGGGTCGCTCGCACTTCACCGAGGAACGACTCTTCGATGACCACCGGCAGCAGGTCCGGATCGGGGAAGTAACGGTAGTCGTTGGCTTCCTCTTTCGAACGCATCGGACGGGTCTCGTCCTTGTTCGGATCGTACAGGCGGGTCTGCTGGATCACTTTGCCGCCGTCTTCGATCAGCTCGATCTGGCGCTGGATCTCGGAGTTGATCGCCTTCTCGATGAAGCGGAACGAGTTGACGTTCTTGATCTCGCAGCGAGTGCCGAACTCGACCTGGCCTTTCGGGCGTACCGAGACGTTGCAGTCGCAACGCAGCGAGCCTTCGGCCATGTTGCCGTCGCAGATGCCCAGGTAGCGCACCAGCGCGTGGATCGCCTTGACGTAAGCCACGGCTTCCTTGGCGCTGCGCATGTCCGGCTCGGAAACGATTTCCAGCAGCGGCGTGCCGGCACGGTTCAGGTCGATGCCGGTGGCACCGTTGAATTCTTCGTGCAGGCTCTTGCCGGCGTCTTCTTCCAGGTGCGCGCGGGTGATGCCGACGCGTTTGACCGTGCCGTCTTCCAGGGCGATGTCCAGGTGGCCTTTGCCAACGATCGGCAATTCCATCTGGCTGATCTGATAGCCCTTCGGCAGATCCGGGTAGAAGTAGTTCTTGCGGGCGAACACGTTGTGCTGGCCGATCTCGGCGTCAATCGCCAGACCGAACATCACCGCCATGCGCACCGCTTCCTGGTTGAGCACCGGCAGCACACCGGGCATGCCCAGGTCGATCAGGCTGGCCTGGGTGTTCGGCTCGGAACCGAAGGTGGTGGAACTACCGGAAAAGATTTTCGACCGGGTGGTGAGCTGAGTGTGAATCTCCAGCCCGATCACGACTTCCCATTGCATGTGTGTCTCCTCAGAAGCCGGTTGGGGTGCGGGTGTGCCAGTCAGTGTTGAGCTGATACTGGTGCGCAACGTTGAGCAAACGGCCTTCCTGGAAGTACGGCGCGAGCAACTGCACGCCCACCGGCAGACCGTCGACAAAACCGGCCGGCATCGACAGGCCCGGCAGGCCGGCGAGGTTGGCGGTGATGGTGTAGACGTCTTCCAGATAGGCAGCGACCGGGTCGCTGTTCTTGGCGCCAAGCTTCCAGGCCGGGTTCGGCGTGGTCGGGCCGAGGATGATGTCGACTTCATTGAAGGCAGCCATGAAATCGTTCTTCACCAGACGACGAATCTTCTGCGCTTTCAGGTAGTAGGCGTCGTAGTAACCGGCGGACAGCGCGTAGGCACCGACCATGATCCGGCGCTGTACTTCCGCGCCGAAGCCTTCGCCACGGGAGCGTTTGTACAGGTCGATGAGGTTTTCCGGGTTCTCGCAGCGATGGCCGAAACGCACGCCGTCGAAACGCGACAGGTTGGAAGACGCTTCTGCCGGGGCGATCACGTAGTAGGCCGGAATGGCGTGCTGCATGTTCGGCAGGCTGATTTCCTTGATCACCGCACCGAGCTTCTGCAACTGCTGGATGCTGTTCTGGATCAGCTCGGCAATGCGCGGGTCGAGACCGGCGCTGAAGTATTCCTTCGGCACGCCGATGCGCAGGCCTTGCAGCGACTCGCCGAGGCTGGCGGAGTAATCCGGAACCGGCTCATCGATGCTGGTGGAGTCGTTCGGGTCGAAGCCGGCCATGCCTTGCAGCAGAATCGCGCAATCTTCGGCCGTGCGCGCCAACGGGCCGCCCTGATCAAGGCTGGACGCGTAGGCAATCATGCCCCAGCGCGAAACGCGACCGTAGGTCGGCTTCAAACCGGTGAGGTTGGTGAATGCTGCCGGCTGGCGGATCGAACCGCCGGTGTCGGTTGCGGTGGCGGCAGGCAGCAGGCGAGCGGCCACGGCGGCGGCCGAGCCACCGGACGAACCGCCCGGCACGTGTTCCAGGTTCCACGGGTTTTTCACTGCGCCGTACCAGCTCGACTCGTTGGCCGAACCCATGGCGAATTCGTCCATGTTGGTCTTGCCCAGGGTCACGGCGCCGGCAGCGGCCAGTTTCGCAACGACAGTGGCGTCATACGGGGCTTTGAAGTTGTCGAGCATCTTCGAGCCGCAGCTGGTGCGTATGCCCTGGGTGCAGAACAGATCCTTGTGGGCGATCGGCGCGCCGAGCAGGGCGCCGCTCTCACCGCTGGCCCGGCGTGCATCGGCGGCTTTCGCCTGCTCGATGGCCAGATCCTCGGTGAGGCTGATGAAACTGTTGAGCTGCGGATCGAGCTGGGTAATACGCGCCAGCAGGACTTTGGTCAGCTCTTCGGAGGAAAACTTTTTATCGGCGAGACCGCGGGCGATCTCGGCCAGAGTCATTTGATGCATTGCAGGCTCTTTCCCTTTAGTCGATGACTTTCGGAACCAGATACAGGCCGTTTTCGACCGCTGGTGCGATGGACTGGTAGGCCTCGCGATTATTCGTCTCGGTCACCACGTCGGCGCGCAGGCGCTGACTGGCTTCCAGGGGGTGGGCCAGCGGCTCGATACCGTCGGTATCAACGGCCTGCATTTCGTCGACCAGCCCGAGAATGCTGTTGAGGGCGGAAGTAATGTGCGGAAGATCGGCATCGTTGAGGCCAAGGCAGGCCAGATGCGCGATTTTTTCCACGTCGGAGCGTTCTAGCGCCATCGGGATTCTCCAGTGGAAAACAGAACGGACGGCGTCCGTGTGTTAGATTGTCGGAACACTACCGCACTTCTACGGTCATAAGGCCGCGATTGTGGGGCTTGGTGCACAGAAAAGCGGCCAATTTAACATATTGGCGCCTTGCCCAAAATCCCTGTCGTTGTTAGAGTTTGCCGCACTTTTTTACCCACGCGTTGCCTAGGGTCCCTTTCCCATGTTCAAGAAACTGCGTGGCATGTTTTCCAGCGATCTTTCCATTGACCTGGGCACTGCCAACACCCTTATTTACGTGCGCGAGCGCGGTATCGTCCTGAATGAGCCATCGGTTGTGGCCATTCGGACACACGGTAACCAGAAAAGTGTCGTCGCTGTCGGCACCGAGGCCAAGCGCATGCTCGGCCGTACGCCGGGCAACATTGCTGCCATTCGTCCGATGAAGGACGGCGTGATCGCCGACTTCAGCGTCTGCGAAAAGATGCTGCAGTACTTTATCAACAAGGTTCACGAAAACAGTTTCCTGCAGCCCAGCCCTCGTGTGCTGATCTGCGTTCCATGCAAGTCCACCCAGGTTGAGCGTCGCGCCATCCGTGAATCGGCCCTTGGCGCCGGTGCCCGTGAAGTGTTCCTGATCGAAGAGCCGATGGCTGCTGCGATCGGTGCCGGCCTGCCGGTTGAAGAAGCGCGCGGTTCGATGGTCGTGGACATCGGTGGTGGTACCACTGAGATCGCCCTGATCTCCCTGAACGGTGTGGTCTACGCCGAATCCGTTCGTGTCGGCGGCGACCGTTTCGACGAAGCGATCATCACCTACGTGCGCCGCAACTACGGCAGCCTGATCGGTGAATCCACCGCTGAGCGCATCAAGCAGGAAATCGGTACGGCCTACCCGGGCGGCGAAGTACGCGAAGTCGATGTTCGCGGTCGCAACCTGGCCGAAGGCGTTCCACGCGCATTCACCCTGAACTCCAACGAAGTGCTTGAGGCTCTGCAAGAGTCGCTGGCCACCATCGTTCAGGCGGTGAAAAGCGCGCTGGAGCAATCGCCGCCGGAACTGGCTTCCGACATCGCCGAGCGTGGCCTGGTGCTGACTGGTGGTGGCGCGCTGCTGCGTGACCTCGACAAGTTGCTGGCTCAGGAAACCGGTCTGCCGGTGATCGTTGCCGAAGATCCGCTGACTTGCGTTGCTCGCGGCGGTGGCCGTGCGCTGGAAATGATGGATAAGCACACCATGGATCTGCTTTCGAGCGAATAAGCTTCGAATGCAATACGTGGGTGAACGCACAGGCAGCACTTTGCAGTGCTGCCTGTTGGCGTTTATCTTCTGTCAGTCTTCATCCAGGCCGGTTTGATGCCGTATGAATAAACAGAACATTTGCCTGGGAGGAGCGGCTTATTAAACCGCTTTTCACCAAAGGCCCTTCGTTGGGCGTGCGCCTGTTGGTGCTGGCCGTGCTCGCGGTCGCACTGATGGTGGTCGATGCACGTTTCGACCTGCTCAAGCCCGCGCGCAAGCAAGCGTCGCTGGTGCTCATGGATGCCTACTGGATCACTGACCTGCCCGGCCGCTTGTGGGAAGGGGTCGCCAGTCAGTTCGGCAGCCGCACCGAGCTCGTCGCCGAAAACGAAAAACTCAAGACCGAAAACCTGCTGTTGCAGGGGCGCATGCAAAAGCTCGCGGCCCTGACCGAGCAGAACGTTCGGCTGCGCGAGTTGCTCAATTCCTCCGCACTGGTCAATGAAAAGGTCGAAGTGGCCGAGTTGATCGGCATGGACCCCAACCCCTTCACCCATCGCATCATCATCAACAAAGGTGAGCGCGACGGCGTGGTGCTCGGTCAACCGGTGCTCGATGCACGCGGGCTGATGGGCCAGGTGGTTGAATTGATGCCGTACACCTCGCGTGTCCTGCTGCTGACCGACACCACCCATAGCATTCCCGTGCAGGTGAACCGTAACGGTTTGCGCGCGATTGCCAGCGGCACCGGCAACCCAGAACGGCTGGAATTGCGTCATGTCGCCGACACGGCGGACATCAAGGAGGGCGATCTGCTGGTCAGCTCCGGCCTCGGCCAGCGATTCCCCGCTGGTTATCCGGTGGCCACGGTCAAGGAAGTCATCCACGATTCCGGCCAACCGTTTGCCATTGTCCGCGCCGTGCCGACTGCCGCCCTGAACCGCAGCCGCTACCTGCTGCTGGTGTTCAGCGACAGCCGCACTGCCGAGGAACGCGCCAATGACGCGGCCCAGGCGCAGGAACAGCTCGATGCCCACGGCGGCGGCCCGATGTTGCCGGCCAGCGTGCCGAAACCGTTGATCACGCCTGCCACGCCGTCGACCGCTACCGCAGCGCCGGCCGCTGAAGCAGCGGCGCCTGCCACCACGCCTGCCAAGCCTGCCGCGAGCAAACCGCCCGCTGCCGCTCCGGCCGCTGCCAAACCGCCGGCCGCGAGCAAACCACCGGCGAAACCGCCAGCGACTACCGGGGGACGAGAATAATGGTCGGCGCGAAAAAATCCGGAAACGGCTGGATGATCTGGTTGACGTTCTTCGTCGGCATCCTGCTCAGCGTATCGCCGTTGCCAATCTTCATGGAAATCCTTCGCCCGCTGTGGCTGGCCTTGCTCGTGACGTTTTGGGCGCTGTACATGCCGCACACGGTCGGCATGGTCACGGCGTTCTGTCTGGGGCTGGCCGAAGATGTCCTGCAGGGCGACTTGCTCGGACAGAACGCGCTGATCCTGACCCTGATTACTTTCCTCGTGTTGTCATTGCAGCAGCGCCTGCGCATGTTCCCGATGTGGCAGCAATGCCTGGTGATCCTGGTGATCTTCGGCCTCGCACAATTGGCGCAACTGTGGCTCAGCGCTCTGACCGGCAACCGTCAGCCAACCCTGGCGCTGGTCTTGCCGGCGCTGGTCAGTGCCTTGCTCTGGCCGTGGGTCAGCTTCGCCCTTCGCGGGATGTGCCGACGCTACAGAATCTATTGAGCCGGTGAAGCAGGGCACTGAACAGGGAGATGTTTTGATGAAACTGCTTTACCTCGCCTCCGGCTCACCGCGCCGCCGTGAATTGCTCACGCAGATCGGCGTGCAGTTCTCCGCCATCAGCGCGGACATCGACGAAACCCCGCTTCCTGAAGAATCCCCTTCGGCCTATGTCGAACGCCTTGCGCGTGGCAAGGCTGAGGCCGGTCGCCGTTCGGTCGTCTCTGATCAGCCGTTCTGCGTGCTTGGCGCCGACACCGCTGTGGTGCTCGACGGCAAAATACTTGGCAAACCGGTGGACGAAGCCGACGCATGCGCCATGCTGATGATGTTGTCCGGCAGCGAACACGAAGTGCTGACCGCCATCGCCGTGCTTGAAGGTGAGCGCTGCGAGTCGCGGGTAGTGCGCAGTCGCGTGCGTTTTCGCAGCATCAGCCGCGAAGAGGCCGGCGCCTACTGGGCCAGTGGCGAACCGCGCGACAAGGCCGGCGGCTATGGCATTCAGGGCCTGGGTGCGGTGTTTGTCGCCGGGCTCGACGGCAGCTACTCGGCGGTGGTCGGCTTGCCGTTGTGCGAAACCTGCGAGGTGTTGGGCCATTTCGGCATACCCTGTTGGCAAAACCTGAACACGCCCTGAGCGTCGTACGAATCCAGATGCGGCCACTATCGTGAACATGCCTGAACGAGATCCTGCCATGAGTGAAGAGATTCTGATCAACATCACGCCGATGGAGTCGCGCGTGGCGGTGGTCGAAAACGGTGTGCTGCAAGAAGTCCACGTCGAGCGCACGCAGAAACGCGGGATCGTCGGCAACATCTATAAAGGCAAGATCGTTCGTGTGCTGCCGGGCATGCAGGCGGCATTTGTTGACATCGGCCTCGATCGTGCGGCTTTCATTCACGCCGCCGAAATCTCCCTGCGTGAAGGACCGGCGGTGGAAAGCATCAGTTCGCTGGTGCACGAAGGCCAAAGTCTGGTGGTGCAAGTCACCAAAGACCCGATCGGCTCCAAAGGCGCACGCCTGACCACACAACTGTCGATTCCTTCGCGTTATCTGGTGTACATGCCGCGTACCGCTCATGTCGGTATTTCCCTGAAGATCGAAGACGAAGCCGAGCGCGAGCGCCTCAAGCAGGTGGTCAGTGATTGCGTGGCCAAAGAAGGCATCAAGGAGGCCGGCGGCTTCATTCTGCGCACAGCCGCTGAAGGCGCGGGCGCTGATGAAATCCTCATGGACATCCGCTACCTGCGGCGCCTCTGGGACCAGATCAACGAGCAGATCAAGACCATCGCCGCGCCGAGCGTGATCTACGAAGACCTCGGCCTGGCCCTGCGCACCCTGCGTGATCTGGTCAACCCGAAGATCGAGAAGATCCGCATCGACTCCCGGGAAACCTTCCAGAAAACCACGCAATTCGTCGCCGAACTGATGCCGGAAATCGCCGATCGTCTGGAACACTATCCGGGCGAGCGGCCGATCTTCGATCTGTACGGTGTCGAAGACGAAATCCAGCGCGCGCTGGAGCGCAAGGTACCGCTGAAATCCGGCGGCTATCTGGTGATCGATCCGGCGGAAGCCATGACCACCATCGACGTCAACACCGGGGCGTTCGTCGGTCATCGCAACCTCGAAGAAACCATTTTCAAGACCAATCTCGAAGCGGCCACGGCGATTGCCCGGCAGATGCGCCTGCGCAACCTCGGCGGGATCATCATCATCGACTTCATCGACATGGAAGATGAAGAGCACCAGCGTCAGGTCCTGCGCACTCTGGAGAAACAGCTGGAGCGCGACCACGCCAAGACCAACATCATCGGCATTACCGAGCTGGGCCTGGTGCAGATGACCCGCAAGCGCACCCGCGAAAGCCTTGAGCAGGTACTGTGCGAACCGTGCAGCAGTTGCCAGGGACGGGGCAAACTGAAAACCGCCGAAACCATCTGTTACGAGATCTTCCGCGAGATTCTGCGCGAGGCCCGGGCCTATCAGGCCGAGGGTTATCGGGTGCTGGCCAACCAGAAAGTAGTCGATCGTCTGCTCGATGAAGAGTCCGGTAACGTCGCCGAGCTTGAAGGCTTTATCGGCCGCACCATACGCTTCCAGGTGGAAACCATGTATTCCCAGGAACAATATGACGTGGTGCTGCTCTGAAGCCCTGCATCACCACTCATTCAACGCGGCTGGCCTCAGCTTTTCGCAGTATTTTTGCCATGGGAGCCAACTGACATGGAGCGTCTGACACGCATTCTGGCCGCACTCACCCGCTGGGGGCTGGCCCTGTGCGCGTTGGTTCTGGTGTTGATGGCGTTGTACGTCAGCCTCGGCCGCGAGCTGACGCCACTGGTGGCCGAATACCGCGCCGACATCGAAGACAAGGCCAGCGCCGCCCTCGGCATGCCTTTGCAAATCGGTGAGCTGGAAGGCAACTGGAGCGGTTTCGCGCCGATCCTGCTGGCCCACGACGTGATGGTCGGCGACGGCGCCAACGCGCTGCGCCTCGACCGCGTGCGGGTGGTGCCGGATATGTGGGGCAGCGTGCTCGCCCGCGAAGTGCGCCTCGCGCATATCGAACTCAACGGTTTGAAGATCAGCCTCAAGGAAGCTGAAGACGGCACTTGGGCGCTGGAAGGGCTGCCGGTGCAGAAGGATCAACCGTTCGATGCGGTGCAACTGTTCCAGCGCTCGCAGATGATCAGGCAATTGTCGGTGCTCGACAGCCAGGTGACCCTGCAACCGCTCGACCACCCGCCCATGACGCTCACCTATGTCGGTCTGAATCTGCGTACCGGCGCCAGCCGCCAGCGTCTCGACGCGCGTCTGACCTTGCCCGATGGCCAGCCTGTCGCGCTGAGCCTGCGCAGCCAGTTGCGTCCTGATCAGTGGCAGAACAGCGCCATCGAGGGTTATGCCAGCCTGCCGCAGAGCGACTGGGCGAAATGGCTGCCCGAGCGCCTGACCCAGCAATGGAATTTTTCCGAGATCAAGGCCGGCGGCGAACTCTGGGTCGATTGGGCCGAAGGCGCATTGCAAAGCGCCGCGTTGCGCCTGAATGCGCCGCAAGTGACCGGTGCCTACGCCGAGCGCAAGCCGATCCAGATCAACAATCTGGCGCTCAACGCCTATTACCGCAACACCGCCGAGGGCGCGAAGGTCACTCTTGATTCACTGGCCATGAGCTTCGGCGACACCCGCTGGGAATCCCATGTGCAGGTGCAGCAGACCCGCGCCAGCGCCAAGGCTGAAGAGCTCTGGCATCTGCAGGCCGATCGCCTCGATCTGACCCCGATCACGCCGCTGCTCAATGCGTTGGGGCCGTTGCCGCAAAGCTTCGCCACAGTGGTCGAGCGTTTGAAGGTAACCGGCGGTCTGCGCAACGTCCTGCTGGATTTCCGTCCGACCGCCACCGATGGCAGCAAATTCGGCTTTGCCGCCAACCTCGACAATGTCGGTTTCGATGCCTACCACGGCGCTCCGGCGGCGCGCAATGTCAGTGGCAGCCTGAGTGGCAACCTCGACGGCGGCGAGTTGCGCCTCGACAGCAAGGACTTCGTCCTGCACCTCGATCCGATTTTCGCCAAGCCATGGCAATACCTGCAAGCCAATGCGCGGCTGACGTGGAAGCTCGACAAGGATGGCTTCACCCTGATTGCGCCGTACCTCAAAGTGCTGGGCGAGGAGGGCAAGATTGCCGGCGACTTCCTCATCCGCCTGCACTTCGACCATAGCCAGGAAGACTACATGGACCTGCGCGTCGGCCTGGTCGATGGCGACGGTCGCTATACCGCGAAATATCTGCCGGCGGTGTTGAGCCCGGCGCTTGATGAGTGGCTGCGCACGGCGATCCTCAAAGGCGCGGTGGATCAGGGTTTCTTCCAGTATCAGGGCTCGCTGAGCAAGAACGCCGGCGAGGCTGATCGCAGCATCAGCCTGTTCTTCAAAGTGCATGACGCCGAACTGGCCTTTCAGCCGGGCTGGCCGCACGTGAGCAAGGTCAGCGGTGACGTGTTCATCGAGGACAGCGGCGTGCGCATCTGGGCCAGCAAGGGCCAGTTGCTCGATACGCAAGTCAGCGATGTCTTCGTCAATATTCCTCATGTACCGGCCGGGCAGAACTCGCATTTGTTTCTTGATGGCGCATTTGCCGGTGGCCTGGGCGATGGCTTGAAAATTCTTCAGGACGCGCCTATCGGCACTGGCGAAACCTTTGCCGGTTGGGAGGGCGCAGGTGATCTGAATGGCAAGCTCAAACTGGACATTCCGCTGGCCAAGGGCGAGCAGCCGAAAATCCTCGTCGATTTCAAAACCGCCAACGCGCGGCTGAAACTGGCCGACCCGAAACTGGAACTGAGCCAGCTCAAGGGCGATTTCCGCTTCGACAGCAATAAAGGCCTCAGCGGCCAGAACATCTCTGCACGGGCCTTCGATAAACCGGTCACTGCGCAGATATTCGCCGACGGCAGCCCCAATCAGATCAAGACTCGCGTCGCCGCATCTGGACAGGTTGAAGTCAAAAAGCTCACCGACTGGCTGGGCGTGACCCAGCCGTTGCCGGTGTCCGGGACGATTCCGTATCAGTTGCAGCTGAATCTTTCCGGGGCCGACAGTCAGTTGCTGGTCAGCTCCAGCCTCAAAGGCGTGGCAGTGGATTTGCCGGCGCCGTTCGGCATGGCCGCCGATGTCGGGCGCGACACGGTGTTCCGCATGACCTTGCAAGGGCAGGAGCGGCGTTACTGGTTCAATTACGATCAACTGGCCAATTTCACCTTTGCCGCGCCGCCGAGCAATTTCGCCGATGGCCGTGGCGAACTGTTTCTCGGCGCTGGCGAAGCGGTGTTGCCGGGCGCCAAGGGCCTGCGCATTCGAGGGGTGCTGTCGGAACTGGACGTCGCGCCGTGGCAGGATCTGGCCAGCAAGTACGCTGGCGGGGATCCGGGCGGCAGCGCCAAGCAACTGCTGAGCAGTGCTGACATCAAGGTCGGCAAGTTGACAGCGTTCGGTACCACGCTGGATCAGGCTTCGGTGCAGATCAATCGCAAGCCAGGCGCGTGGAACCTGGCGCTCGACAGCCAACAGGCCAAGGGCAGCGCCAGCCTGCCGGACGCCAACGGCGTGCCGATTGCGGTGAATCTGCAATACGTGAAACTGCCGGCGCCGGACCCGGCGGTGCAGGCTGACGAGAACGCGCCGGATCCATTGGCGTCGGTCGACCCGACGAAAATCCCGGCGCTGGATATCACCCTCAATCAATTGTTCCTCGGCCCCGATCTGGTGGGTGGCTGGTCGCTGAAAGTGCGGCCGACGGCCAAGGGCATCGCTCTGAACAACCTCGACATGGGCCTCAAGGGCATCCTCCTGCAAGGCAACGGCGGCTGGGAAGGCGCGCCGGGGGCGACCAGCAGTTGGTACAAGGGCCGCATTGGCGGCAAGAATCTGGCCGACGTGCTCAAAGGCTGGGGCTTCGCGCCAAGCGTCACCAGTGAAGAATTCCACATGGATGTCGATGGCCGCTGGCCGGGCTCGCCGGCGTGGCTGGCGACCAAGCGCTTCTCCGGCACCCTCGATGCCTCGCTGAACAAAGGCCAGTTCGTTGAAGTGGAAGGCGGTGCTCAGGCGCTGCGGGTGTTCGGCCTGCTCAACTTCAACTCGATCGGCCGGCGCCTGCGTCTGGACTTCTCCGACCTGTTCGGAAAAGGCCTGAGCTACGACCGGGTCAAAGGTCTGCTGGTGGCGAACAATGGTGTCTACGTGACACGTGAGCCGATTCGCCTGACCGGGCCTTCGAGCAACCTGGAATTGGACGGCACGCTGGATCTGGTCGGTGACAAGGTCGATGCGAAATTGCTGGTGACGTTGCCGGTGACCAACAACCTGCCGATCGCCGCGCTGCTCGTCGGCGCACCGGCGGTCGGCGGCGCGCTGTTCCTCATCGACAAGCTGATCGGCGACCGCGTGGCGCGCTTCGCCAGCGTCAAGTACACCGTCAAAGGCCCATGGAAAGAGCCGAAAATCACCTTCGACAAGCCTTTTTGAACGGCCCGGCCTTGAAGCGATGGAGTAGCATGGCCAAATACCTCTTTGGGAGTTCGCCATGTCTTTAGCGGTGATTCAAATGGTCAGCCAGAGTGACGTGCCGGCCAATCTGGCCCAAGCCCGACGCCTGCTTGAACAGGCCGCCGCCGGCGGAGCGAAGCTCGCGGTGCTGCCGGAGAACTTCGCCGCCATGGGCCGTCGCGACGTCGCCGATATCGGCCGCGCCGAGGCCTTGGGCGAAGGGCCGATCCTGCCCTGGTTGAAACAGACCGCCCGCGACCTCACCTTATGGATAGTCGCCGGTACATTGCCGTTGCCACCGTTGGGTCAACCCACGGCCAAAGCCAATGCCTGCTCGTTGTTGATCAATGAATACGGCGAGATCGTCGCGCGCTATGACAAGCTGCATCTGTTCGATGTCGATGTCGCCGACAATCGCGGCCGGTACCGTGAATCCGATGACTATGCTTATGGCGGTAATGTAGTGGTGGCGGATACGCCGGTGGGGCGAGTCGGTCTGAGCGTGTGTTACGACTTGCGTTTCCCGGAGCTGTACAGTGAATTGCGTGCCGCCGGTGCCGAATTGATTACCGCACCGTCGGCCTTTACGGCCGTAACCGGCGCCGCGCATTGGGATGTACTGATCCGCGCGCGGGCCATCGAAACACAGTGTTATATCCTCGCTGCCGCACAGGGCGGCAGTCATCCGGGGCCACGCGAGACCTTCGGGCATGCGGCGATTGTCGACCCGTGGGGGCGTGTGCTGGCCCAGCAGGATCAAGGCGAGGCGGTGTTGCTGGCCGCCCGCGACAGCGATGAACAAGCGTCCATCCGGGCGCGCATGCCGGTGACGCGTCATCGGCGGTTTTTCTCGCAGGGCGCCCAGCGGCCTGCTTCAGAACACGAATTTAAGGCGTAAACCTATGAGCGAGTTGTTGTCCTCAGTCAGTGATCACCTGTTGGCACCCGGCGGTGTCACGATCGAGAGCCTGCAAGGCGTGCTCGGCGATCTGGCCGGGCCGGGCATTGATGCCGCCGACCTGTATTTCCAGGGCCAGATCTCCGAGTCATGGGCGCTGGAAGACGGCATCGTCAAGGAAGGCAGCTTCAATCTCGACCAAGGTGTCGGCGTGCGCGCACAGTCCGGGGAGAAGACCGGTTTTGCCTACAGCAACGCGATCACTCTCGAAGCCCTCGGTGCAGCGGCCCGCGCCGCGCGTTCGATCTCCCGCGCCGGGCAGAACGGCACCGTGCAGGCATTCACCAGCCAGGACGTCGCGCAACTGTACGCGCCGGATAACCCGCTGGAAGTGCTCAGCCGCGCCGAGAAAGTCGAGTTGCTCAAACGCATCGACGTCGCCACCCGCGCGCTCGACCCACGGATTCAGCAAGTCAGCGTGAGCATGGCCGGGGTTTGGGAGCGGATTCTGGTGGCCTCGACCGACGGCGGCCTGGCCGCCGATGTGCGTCCGCTGGTGCGTTTCAACGTAAGCGTCATCGTCGAACAGAATGGCCGTCGCGAACGCGGCGGGCACGGCGGCGGTGGGCGTACCGATTACCGCTACTTCCTCGCCGAAGACCGCGCCATGGGTTATGCCCGCGAGGCGCTGCGCCAAGCTCTGGTCAATCTGGAAGCGATTCCGGCGCCGGCCGGTACCTTGCCGGTGGTGCTCGGCTCTGGCTGGTCCGGGGTGCTGCTGCACGAAGCGGTCGGCCATGGCCTGGAAGGCGATTTCAACCGCAAGGGCAGCTCGGCCTACAGTGGGCGCATGGGCGAAATGGTTGCCTCCAAACTTTGCACCATCGTCGATGACGGCACCTTGAGCGGCCGTCGCGGTTCGCTCAGCGTCGATGACGAAGGCACCCCGACCGAGTGCACCACGCTGATCGAAAACGGCGTACTCAAGGGCTATATGCAAGACAAGCTCAATGCGCGCCTGATGGGCGTGGCCCGCACCGGTAACGGTCGTCGCGAATCCTATGCGCATCTGCCGATGCCCCGCATGACCAACACCTACATGCTCGGTGGCGAAAGTGATCCGGCGGAAATCATCGCTTCGGTGAAGAAGGGCATCTACTGCGCCAACCTCGGCGGCGGTCAGGTCGATATCACCAGCGGCAAGTTCGTGTTCTCCACCAGCGAGGCTTATCTGATCGAGGACGGCAAGATTACTGCCCCGGTCAAAGGCGCGACATTGATCGGCAACGGTCCCGAGGCGATGAGCCGGGTGTCGATGGTCGGTAACGATCTGGCGCTGGACAGCGGTGTGGGTACGTGCGGCAAGGATGGGCAGTCGGTGCCGGTGGGTGTCGGCCAGCCAACGCTGAAAATCGATGCGATTACCGTGGGTGGCACGGGCGCATAAGAGAGGCGGGGCTTTCGGGTGGCGCGCAGGACGGCCACCCGGTGACGATTATCAACGCAGGCCGCGTTGAGTCTCGTCCAGCTCCCGAATGTATTTGAAGATCTTGCGGCTCGAAGCAGGCGGTTTGTTTTGCGCAACCTCATGCTGGGCCTGACGGATCAGGGAACGCAATTGCTGGCGATCGGCGTCCGGGTACTCGATGACGAATTTCTCCAGCACGGCGTCATCGCCCGCGATCAGGCGGTCACGCCAGCGTTCCAGATTATGGAAACGCTCGTTGTACTGGCGAGTGGAGGCATCGAGTTGATCGAGCAGAGTCAGAATCGCGTCAGTGTCCTGGTCGCGCATCAGTTTGCCGATGAACTGCAAATGCCGTTTACGCGCGATGTTCGCGGTGTGCTTGGGCGCATCGGCCAATGCCCGGCGCAAAGCGTCGGTCAACGGCAGTTTGGCGACCAGATCAGGCTTGAGTGTGGTCAGGCGCTCGCCGAGGTCAACCAGCGCATGCAACTCGCGTTTGACCTGAGATTTGCTTTTTTCTCCCGTATCGAGGGAGTCGTCGTAAGAATCAACCATGGTGGCAGTCCGCAAAGAAACGCCGCCATGATAACCAGTCGGGGGCCGCTTGTCCGGCCCGGTCGCTCGATGACCCCAGCCGAAAGCAGAATTTGAGTGGAGATGAGCATGAGTGCAGTTCAAAGCGTCGGCCCGCAGGCATTGCCGGCACTGCAAGAACAGGTCGAGCAGATCATCGCCGAAGCCAAGCGCCAGGGCGCCAGCGCCTGTGAAGTCGCGGTGTCGCTGGAGCAGGGGCTGTCGACCTCGGTGCGTCAGCGCGAGGTCGAAACCGTTGAATTCAACCGTGATCAGGGTTTTGGCATCACCCTGTACGTGGGCCAGCGCAAAGGTTCGGCCAGCACCTCGGCCACCGGGCCGGAGGCGATTCGTGAAACCGTCGCAGCAGCACTGGCCATCGCCAAGCACACTTCCGAAGATGAAGCCTCGGGCCTCGCCGACGCCGCACTGATGGCCAGGGATGTGCAGGATTTCGACCTGTTCCACGAGTGGGACATTACCCCGGAGCAGGCCATTGAGAAGGCTTTGCTCTGTGAGGCCGCGGCGTTCGATGCTGATGCGCGGATCAAGAACGCCGACGGCACCACCCTCAGCACCCATCAGGGCTGCCGGGTTTACGGCAACAGCCACGGTTTCATAGGCGGCTACGCGTCGACCCGGCACAGCCTGAGTTGCGTGATGATCGCCGAAGCTGACGGGCAGATGCAGCGCGATTACTGGTATGACGTCAATCGCCAGGGCAGTCTGCTCGCCGATCCGGTGAGCATCGGCCAGCGTGCCGCGCAACGTGCAGCCAGCCGTCTGGGCGCGCGGCCGGTGCCGACATGCGAGGTGCCGGTACTGTTTTCCGCCGAACTGGCGGGCGGTCTGTTCGGCAGCTTCCTCTCGGCAGTATCCGGCGGCAGTCTGTATCGCAAATCGTCGTTTCTCGAAGGCACGCTGGGGCAGAAGCTGTTCCCGGAATGGCTGACCATTGATGAGCGTCCGCATCTGATGCGTGCCATGGGCAGTGCTTCTTACGACGGTGATGGCCTGGCGACTTACGCGAAACCGTTCGTCGAAAAGGGCGAGTTGGTCTCCTACATCCTCGGCACCTATTCCGGACGCAAGCTGGGCATGCCGAGCACCGCCAACGCGGGCGGGGTGCACAACCTGTTCGTCACCCACGGTGATGAGGATCAGGCAGCGTTGTTGAAGCGCATGGGCCGAGGACTGCTGGTCACCGAATTGATGGGCCACGGCCTGAACATGGTCACCGGCGACTATTCGCGCGGCGCTGCGGGCTTCTGGGTGGAAAACGGCGAGATCCAGTTCGCCGTGCAGGAAGTGACCATCGCCGGCAACATGCGCGACATGTTCAAGCAAATTGTCGCGGTGGGTAATGATCTGGAGCTGCGCAGCAACATCCGCACCGGCTCGGTGTTGATCGAGCGGATGACTGTCGCCGGCAGCTAAGCCACGAATCCGCCAACAAAAAAAGGCGCGCCATCCGTTCTGGATGCCGCGCCTTTTTTATTCGCTTCGCACAAATCCCCTGTGGGAGCGAGCCTGCTCGCGAAAGCGGTGGATCAGTTGTAAATGTGCTGACTGACACAGCGCATTTCGCGAGCAGGGTCGCTCCCACAAGTGAGCAGCGCAAAACTCGAGTGCTTGTGTTGGTTCTCATTATCATCTAATAATAAATCTCATCTCCGAACGAGTCCCGGATCATGAGTTCTGCCTTGCACGAGCAGCCCTACCTCGAAAGCTGGCGCTGGATGAGCCGCCAGATCCGTTGCGCGCTGGATCCTGACGAACCGCGCCTGATCGAACACTACCTCGCCGAAGGACGCTATCTGTCCTGTTGCACGGCCACTTCGCCCTGGACCGTCGCCGAAACGTCTTTCCGTCTGCTGCTCGATACCGCCACCGACATCGCGTTGCCGTGGCACTGGCGCAGCGTCTGTCTCGATCAAGCCTGGCGCCCCTTGCGTGAAATGGAGCGCCTGTCGCTATGCCAATGCCGCTTGCGGCGCTGGCAACGCTACACCTGGCAGCTCGCCACTTGCGAGTTGCAACCGTCGATTCCTCTCATTGATTTGCTGCAAGGACATTCGCATGACCAAGACACGTATTGAGCGCGACAGCATGGGCGAACTGCAGGTGCCGGTCGATGCGCTCTATGGCGCGCAGACCCAGCGCGCCGTGGACAACTTCCCGATCAGCGGCAAGCCGATGCCGACGCAGTTCGTCCGCGCGCTGATCCTCGCCAAAGCCGCCGCTGCCCGGGCCAACGTTGAGCTGAACCAGATCAGCGCGGCCCAGGGCAAAGCCATCAGTGATGCCGCGCAAGGTCTGCTCGAAGGCGATTTCATGCAGCATTTCCCGGTGGATATCTTCCAGACCGGGTCCGGCACCAGCTCGAACATGAACGCCAACGAAGTGATCGCCACGCTGGCCAGCCGCATGCTCGGCGAGCCGGTCAACGCCAACGATCATGTCAACTGCGGGCAAAGCAGCAACGACATCATCCCGACCACCATCCACGTCAGCGCCGCGCTGGCGCTGCATGAACAACTGCTGCCGGCGCTGTTGCATCTGGTCCAGGTGATCGAGCGCAAGGCCGAGCAAGTGCATCACCATGTGAAGACCGGGCGCACCCACCTGATGGACGCGATGCCGGTGCGCATGAGCCAGGTGCTCAACGGTTGGGCGCAGCAGCTCAAGGCCAATATCGGCCATCTGCAGGATTTGCTGCCAAGCCTGCAAGCGCTGGCGCAGGGCGGCACCGCGGTCGGTACCGGGATCAATGCGCATCCGGAGTTCGCCGCGCGATTCAGTCGGCATCTGAGCCAACTGACCGACGTGCAGTTCACCCCGGGCAAGGATCTGTTCGCGCTGATTGGCTCGCAGGACACGGCAGTCTCTGTCTCCGGCCAGCTCAAAGCTACTGCGGTGTCGCTGATGAAAATCGCCAACGACCTGCGCTGGATGAACTCAGGTCCCCTGGCCGGCCTCGGCGAAATTGAACTGCAAGCACTGCAACCGGGTTCATCGATCATGCCCGGCAAGGTCAACCCGGTGATCCCGGAAGCCACTGCGATGGTCGCTGCGCAAGTGATCGGCAACGACTCGGTGATCACCGTGGCCGGTCAATCCGGCAATTTCGAACTGAACGTGATGTTGCCGATCATCGCGCACAACCTGCTGAGCAGCATCGAACTGCTGGCCAATTCCAGTCGCCTGCTCGGTGACAAGGCAATCGCTACTTTCAAGGTCAACGAATCGCGCTTGCAAGAAGCGTTGTCGCGCAATCCGATTCTGGTCACCGCACTCAACCCCATCATCGGTTACCAGAAAGCCGCCGAAATCGCCAAGCAGGCCTACAAGGAAGGCCGCGCGGTGATCGACGTCGCTCTGGAACACACCGACCTGTCGCGCAGCCAACTGGAAGAGTTGCTCAACCCCGAGAAACTCACCGCCGGCGGCGTGTAAACCCCGCAACCGCTTTGGAGGCTCACCATGGAGCACTGGAAACGCACGATCGAACGGGCCAATCGCTGCTTCATGCTGGGCGAACTGATCGACGCCCGAGAGGCTTACCTGCAAGCCCTGGCTCTGGCGCAAGTGTTGTTCGAACGCTGGGCGGATGCCGACGAAGCGGTGGCGGCCTGCGTCGTCTCTCATCACAACCTCGCCGACCTGCATTTGCGCCTGAACCAACCGGAGGAGAGCGCCGAATACCTGTGCGCTATCCATCAACGTTTGTTGCAGACCATTCAGGACGAACGCCTGCGTCCGGCCCTGCGTGAGGCGGCGTTGCGCCAGAGCAGCAAGACCTACGTCGAACTGTTGAATTTCATCAGCGAGCACGGCGAGTACCCGCGCACCCAGCGCCTGCTGCATCCGGACACCGGCAATGCCCGCCGCGCCTCAACTTCTCATCAGTATGGAGTCCATTGAAATGGCTTTTACCTTGCCTGCCTTGCCTTACGCCTACGATGCCCTCGAGCCGCACATCGATGCGCAGACCATGGAAATCCATTACACCAAGCATCACCAGACCTACATTAACAACCTCAATGCCGCCGTGGAAGGCACCGAATTCGCCGAGTGGCCGGTGGAAAAACTTGTCGCCAGCGTCCAGCAACTGCCGGAAAAGCTTCGCGCGGCGGTGATCAATCAGGGCGGCGGTCACGCCAATCACTCGCTGTTCTGGGAAGTGATGGTGCCCAACGGAGGCGGCAAGCCCGACGGCGCGCTGGCCACGGCTATTGATGAGCAACTGGGCGGACTCGACAGTTTCAAGGAAGCCTTCACCAAGGCCGCGCTGACCCGTTTCGGCAGCGGTTGGGCCTGGCTCTGCGTGACACCGGAGAAAAAACTGGTCGTGGAAAGCAGCGTCAATCAGGACAGCCCGTTGATGAACGGCAATACCCCAATCCTCGGTCTCGACGTCTGGGAGCACGCCTACTACCTGCGCTACCAGAACCGTCGCCCGGAATACATCAACGCGTTCTACAACGTGATCAACTGGCCGGAAGTTGCTGCGCGCTATCACGCCGCACTGGTTTAAGCCTTCAATAAAAACAATCCAGGGCTGACTATGGGCACGGAAACACTGGCGATTGGCAGCGGGCGCATGTTTCGTTACGCGGTGGGCTCGCTGTTGCTGCTGGCGGGGATGACTTTGCTGGTCGCCCACGGTTTGCAGTGGCTGAATCTGGAACCGCGGCTGTTGCGCGCCTTGCAGGGGGGCGCCATCTGCGCGTTGGGCACGGCGCTTGGCGCCGTGCCGGTGCTGGTGATCCGGCGCATGCCGCAGGCACTCAGCGACACTTTGCTGGGATTTGGTGCCGGGGTGATGCTGGCGGCGACGGCGTTTTCGCTGATCGTGCCGGGCATTGCTGCGGCGGAGAGTCTTGGTCTTACGCCGTGGGCCGCCAGTGGCCTGATCTGCTTCGGCATCCTGCTCGGCGCGTTCGGTCTGTATCTGGTGGATCGGCGCGTTTCGGGTGCCTCGCCGGAGATGCTCGTCGGCACTATGGAGCATCCGGTGATTCCACCACGAATCTGGCTGTTCGTGTTCGCCATCATCGCGCACAACATTCCGGAAGGCATGGCGGTCGGCGTGTCTGCCGGCGGCGGGATGGCGGACGCCGACAGTCTGGCGATGGGCATTGCGTTGCAGGATGTGCCGGAAGGGCTGGTGATTGCGTTGGTGCTGGCCGGGGCGGGGATGTCACGGTTCAGGGCGTTTCTCATCGGCGCGGCGTCTGGGCTGGTCGAACCGGTATTTGCACTGTTATGTGCGTGGCTGGTGAGTCTGGCTCAGGTGCTGTTGCCGCTGGGACTGGCATTGGCGGCCGGGGCGATGTTGCTGGTGGTGACCCACGAAGTGATCCCGGAGTCGCGTCGTCATGGGCATGACAAGCTGGCGAGTCTGGGCCTGTTGGTCGGGTTTTGTCTGATGATGGTGATGGATACGGCGTTGGGGTGAATGGAGGCGAGGAACAGTGTCCCCGCCTCGAGGATTATTCACCTTCGTCGAAATACCTTTCGATCAGATCGACCAATGCGTCCATGGCTTCCTGAGCCTGTTCGCCTTCGGTGCTCAAATGGATTTTGGTGCCTTTACCCGCCGCGAGCATCATCATCGCCATGATGCTCTTGCCGTCGACAGTCGTTTCAGGGGTGCGTCCCACCCGGATCGTGCAGTCTGGATACTGACCGGCCACGCCGACGAATTTGGCCGATGCCCGAGCATGCAGACCCAGCTTATTGATGATTTCGATTTCACGAGCAGGCATCGCGGTGTGAATCCTTTAGGTGAGGTCGCGGTGGCGAACCTGGACGTTCTTCAGGGTTTTCTGCAGGGCCTGACCCAGACGTTCGGTCAGGTAGACGGAGCGGTGGTGCCCGCCGGTGCAGCCGATGGCAATGGTCACGTAGGCGCGGTTGCTGGCGGCGAAACGTGGCAGCCACTTGTTCAGGTAGGCGTAGATGTCCTGATACATTTCTTCGACATCCGGCTGCTGCGCCAGGTACTCGGCCACAGCGGCATCGAGGCCGGACTGAGCGCGCAGCTCCGGTTTCCAGTACGGATTGGGCAGGCAGCGCACATCGAACACGAGGTCGGCGTCGACCGGCATGCCGCGCTTGAAGCCAAATGATTCAACCAGAAACGCCGTGCCGGGCTCAGGCTGATTCAACAGGCGCAACTTCAGGGTATCGCGCAGTTGATACAGATTGAGGTTGGTGGTGTTGATTTTCAGGTCAGCCAGATCGGCGATCGGGCCGAGCAGGGCGGTTTCATCGTGAATCGCCTCGGCCAGCGAGCGATTGGCGTTGCTCAGCGGGTGACGTCGCCGGGTTTCGGAAAAACGCTTGAGCAGGGTTTCTTCGTCGGCGTCCAGATACAGCACATCGCACTTGATGTGTTTGGCACGCACGTCTTCGAGCAATTCGGGAAAGCGTGACAGATGGCTGGGCAGGTTGCGCGCATCAATCGACACGGCGACCAGCGGCTGCGCCAGTTCCGTGTGAATCAGCGCACGCTCGGCCAGTTCCGGCAGCAAACCGGCCGGCAGATTGTCGATGCAGTAGTAGCCGTTGTCCTCAAGGACATTCAGGGCGGTACTTTTACCCGAGCCCGAACGGCCACTGACAATGATCAAACGCATGATTAGTGCCCGTTCTGCTCGTCCAGTACAACCTGGTACAAGGCTTCGTTGCTCGCGGCGCTGCGCAGTTTTTCACGAACTTCCTTGCGGTCGAGCATGCTGGCGATCTGGCGCAACAACTCCAGATGCGCGTCGGTTGCGGCTTCCGGGACCAGCAGCACGAACAGCAGGTCTACCGGAGCGCCGTCGATGGCGTCGAAATCGATCGGGGCTTCGAGGTGCAGCAGGGCGCTGATCGGCGCCGTGCAGCTCTTGAGGCGGCAGTGGGGAATGGCGATGCCGTTGCCAAAACCGGTGGAGCCGAGTTTTTCGCGGGCGATCAGCGCCTCGAAGACTTCCTGCATCGCCAGATCCGGCACTTCGCGGTGGATCAGGTTGGCAATCTGTTCGAGGGCTTTTTTCTTGCTGCCGCCCGGCGCGTTCACTTGGGAACGGCCGGGGGTCAGGATGGTTTCAAGTCGGATCATGGGATAGGGGTGTTAACGACCGGTCGCGCCCTGGAGGAGGCTCTGGGTCTTTTCCTTATGCTTTTTGAGTTGGCGATCCAGCTTGTCGGTAAGTGAGTCGATCGCAGCGTACATGTCGGTATTTTCTGCGTTGGCAACTACTTCTCCGCCGGGTATATGCAGTGTGGCTTCGATCTTCTGCTGCAGTTTTTCGACGCACATCGTGACTTGCACGTTAGTGATTTTGTCGAAATGCCTCTCCAATCGGTCGAGTTTTTCCTCGATGTAGGAACGCAGAGGTTCGGTCACTTCCAGTTGGTGTCCACTGATGTTGACTTGCATACAGCTTCTCCTTCGTTGCCAGTGCATAAAGCGGCAGGCCGAAAAGCCTGCCACTGGAACGCTGTAACGTGGCTTACATCAACCGCTTGCGTTCGCTCGAAGGCGCGATTCCGAGGGATTCGCGGTACTTGGCGACGGTGCGGCGAGCCACCTGAATGCCTTGTGCCTCCAGTAAACCAGCGATCTTGCTGTCACTCAACGGCTTTTTCTGATTTTCCGCGGCGACCAGTTTTTTGATGATCGCGCGGATCGCCGTGGACGAGCATTCGCCGCCTTCGGAGGTGCTGACGTGGCTGGAGAAAAAGTATTTCAGCTCATAAATACCGCGTGGGGTATGCATGAATTTCTGCGTGGTCACCCGGGAAATCGTCGATTCGTGCATGCCGACCGCTTCGGCGATGTCATGCAATACCAATGGCTTCATCGCTTCGTCGCCGTATTCGAGGAAACCGCGCTGATGTTCGACGATCTGCGTGGCCACTTTCATCAGGGTTTCGTTGCGGCTCTGCAGGCTCTTGATGAACCAGCGGGCTTCCTGCAACTGGTTGCGCATGAAAGTGTTGTCGGCGCTGGTGTCGGCACGTTTCACAAACCCGGCGTACTGGGCATTGACGCGCAGACGTGGCACCGATTCCTGGTTCAGCTCGACCAGCCAGCGCTCGTTGTCCTTGCGCACGATCACATCGGGAATGACATATTCGGCTTCGGTCGACTCGATCTGTGAGCCGGGACGCGGATTGAGGCTTTGCACCAGTTCGATGACCTGGCGCAGCTCGTCTTCCTTGAGCTTCATGCGCCGCATCAACTGGCTGTAATCGCGGCTGCCGAGCAGGTCGATGTAATCGGCGACAAGCCGCTTGGCCTCGGTCAGCCACGGCGTCTTCGCGGGCAGCTGGCGCAATTGCAGCAGCAGGCATTCGCTGAGGTTGCGGGCGCCGATCCCGGCGGGCTCGAATTGCTGGATGCGATGCAGGACGGCCTCGATCTCGTCGAGCTCGATGTCCAGTTCCGGATCGAACGCTTCAAGAATTTCTTCGAGGGTTTCGTCCAGATAGCCCTGATTGTTGATGCAGTCGATCAGGGTCACGGCGATCAGGCGATCGGTGTCGGACATCGGCGCCAGGTTCAGTTGCCAGAGCAGATGGCTCTGCAGGCTCTCGCCGGCGGATGTGCGGGTGGTGAAATCCCACTCATCGTCATCGCTGCTCGGCAGGCTGCTGGCGCTGGTCTGGTAGACGTCTTCCCAGGCGGTATCCACTGGCAGTTCGTTGGGGATGCGCTCGTTCCACTCGCCATCCTCGAGGTTGTCCACCGTCGGGGCGGTTTCCTGGTAGGAGGGTTCCTGGATTTCGGCGGGCTTCTGTTCGGCGTTGTCGGCCAGAGGATCGGCATTGTCGAAGTCGTCGCCTTCTTCCTGGCGTTCGAGCATCGGATTGGATTCCAGAGCCTCCTGGATCTCCTGTTGCAGGTCCAGGGTCGACAATTGGAGCAGGCGGATGGCCTGTTGCAGCTGCGGTGTCATCGTCAGCTGCTGGCCCATTCTCAAGACTAGCGATGGTTTCATGGCAGGGGCTTAACACCTTATTCGCCGGCGCTTTGCGCCATCCACTACAGGGCGCCGAAGCGCCAAACTTAAGCAAATTATATGCCTGAAACTGAAGTGTTTGCCTAGAGCGCTGTAACAATTAAAGCGGATAAATGCGCCTTGAATCGATACAGCGCTGTCGCGCTTACAGGCGGAACTCGTGACCCAGATACACTTCCTTGACCAGATCGTTGGCCAGGATGGTCTCGGCATCACCTTCGGCGATCAGTTGACCGTCGTTGACGATGTAAGCGGTTTCGCAGATATCCAGGGTCTCACGGACGTTGTGGTCGGTGATCAGCACACCGATGCCCTTGGCCTTGAGGTGATGGATGATCTGCTTGATGTCGCCGACCGAGATCGGGTCAACACCGGCGAACGGTTCGTCGAGCAGGATGAATTTCGGCGCAGTGGCCAGGGCGCGAGCGATTTCCACCCGGCGGCGCTCACCACCGGACAGGCTCATGCCGAGGTTGTCGCGGATGTGGCTGATGTGGAATTCCTGCAGCAGGCTTTCCAGCTCCTTGCGCCGACCGGCCTTGTCGAGTTCAGGGCGAGTTTCGAGGATCGCCATGATGTTGTCGGCGACCGACAGTTTGCGGAAGATCGACGCTTCTTGCGGCAGATAGCCGATACCGGCCTTGGCGCGGCCGTGCATCGGCTGGTGGCTGACGTCCAGATCATCGATCAGCACACGGCCCTGATCCGCCTGCACCAGGCCGACGATCATGTAGAAGCACGTGGTCTTGCCGGCGCCGTTCGGGCCGAGCAAGCCGACGATCTGCCCACTGTCGATCGACAGGCTGACGTCACGCACGACCTGGCGGCTTTTATAGGCCTTGGCCAGGTGCTGAGCTTTCAGAGTTGCCATTACTGGGATTTCTCTTCGGTTTTCTTCTTCGGCTGGATCACCATGTCGATGCGCGGACGCGCTTCGGTGACCTTGCTGCCCGTGGCGCGACCGGCGCTGGCCAGTTTCTTCACGGTGTCGTAGACGATTTTCTCGCCTTGGGTGGTGTTGTTGTCCTTGTCGACAACCTTGGCCTTGTCGATCAGCACGACGCGATTCTGCTGAGCGTGATATTGAATCGTCACGCCCCAGCCTTGAACCGGTTTGGCGTCGCCCTGGGTCTGCAACTGCTCGAAGTAGGCCAGGTTGCCCACCGAGGTCACCACATCGATGTCGCCATTGGGCGCGCGAGTCATGGTCACGGTGTTGCCTTTGACGATCATCGAACCCTGGGTAATGACCACGTCACCTTTATAGGTGGCGATGCCATTCTTGTCGTCCAGTTGGGCGTCGTCGGCCTGAATGCGGATCGGCTGCTCCTGATCGTTCGGCAGGGACCAGGCGCTCGCGCTTCCCAGTGCTGCGCCCAGACTGAGCAAAATAGGGAGGGTTTTAACGAGCCTCATACTGTCCTCTTACGTTCGATTGCAGGTGTATCCTGCTGTCCTTCAGGTACGCTTTCATTCCGACGCCAGTCGATACACCGCCAGCGCCCTCGATTCTAACGGGTTGCGCAGTCTGCGCATATTCCTGCTGCGGGAACACGGTCATGCGGGTGCTGGTGATCAGGGTGCCGCGCTGTTTCTCGTCGGTGCGCTGTACGCGTACCGAGTCGATCAATTCCACTTCGGTACCGCCGGAATTCACTTCGCCGCGCTCACTGGTCACGTGCCACGGGAAGTCGGTGCCGCGGTACATGTTCAAATCAGGCTTGGTCACCAGGGTGACATCGGTAGCCTTGACGTGCTCGGCCTTGTCGGAAGTCATCTCGTACTGCACCTTGCCGTCGGGCAGGTACTGAATGGTATGCGTGTTGGTCGCGTACCAGTCGATCGGATTTTCGGCGGCCGAGACCGGCGGCTTGTCGAGGAAGCGTTCCGGGCTGATGTTCCAATAGCCGACCGCAGCGAAAATCGCCGCGATGCAGCCGAACAGCAGGAAGTTGCGAAACTTTTTGCTAAACATGGTCAGGCTCACAGGTACGCGGCGTTGGCCGCTTCGAGGCGGCCCTGGGCGCGCAGGATCAATTCGCAGAATTCACGGGCGGCACCTTCGCCGCCACGGGCGCGGGTAACGCCGTGGGCGTGTTCGCGGACGAAATCGGCAGCGTTGGCCACCGCCATGCCCAGCCCAACACGGCGGATCACCGGCAAGTCTGGCAGATCGTCACCGAGATAGGCGACTTCTTCATAGCTTAGGCCCAGTTGCGCGAGCAGACCGTCGAGTACCACCAGTTTGTCCTCGCGCCCCTGAAACAGATGCGGGATGCCGAGGTTCTTCGCGCGGCGCTCGACCACCGGGGTCTTGCGACCACTGATGATCGCCGTCTGCACGCCGGCATTCATCAACATCTTGATGCCCTGGCCGTCGAGCGTGTTGAAGGTCTTGAACTCGCTGCCGTCTTCGAGGAAGTACAGGCGCCCGTCGGTGAGCACACCGTCGACGTCGAACACTGCCAGTTTGATCGCTTTGCCGCGTTGCAGCAGATCGTTGCTCATTACATGACTCCTGCGCGCAGCAGATCGGAGAGGTTGAAGGCGCCGATCGGGCGATCCTCCTCGTCGACGACTACCAGGGCGTTGATTCGATGGTCTTCCATGATTTTCAGGGCTTCGGCGGCGAGCATGTCGGGCCGGGCGGTCTTGCCGTGTGCAGTCATTACCTGGTCGATGGTGGCGCTGCGGATGTCGATGGCGCGATCCAGGGTGCGGCGCAAATCACCGTCAGTGAAGATCCCGGCGAGCTTGCCATCGGCTTCAATAATAGCGGTCATGCCCAGACCCTTGCGGGTCATTTCCATCAGCGCGTCTTTGAGCAGGGTGCCGCGTTGTACCTGCGGCAGCTCCTGTCCGGCGTGCATGACGTTTTCGACTTTCAGCAGCAGGCGACGGCCAAGGGCGCCGCCCGGATGCGAAAAGGCAAAATCTTCAGCGGTGAAACCACGCGCTTCCAGCAAGGCCACGGCCAGAGCGTCGCCCATGACCAGCGCGGCCGTGGTCGAAGAGGTCGGTGCCAGATTCAACGGACAGGCTTCGTGCTCGACATGCACATTGAGATTGACCTCCGCAGCCTTCGCCAATGGCGACTGCGGATTACCGGTGACGCTGATCAGCTGGATGCCGAGGCGTTTGATCAATGGCAGCAGCGTCACGATTTCGTTGGTCGAGCCAGAGTTCGACAGGGCCAGAATCACGTCGTCGCGGGTGATCATGCCCATGTCGCCATGGCTGGCTTCGGCCGGATGCACGAAAAACGCCGGGGTGCCGGTACTGGCCAGGGTGGCGGCGATCTTGTTGCCGACGTGCCCGGATTTGCCCATGCCGACTACGACCACGCGGCCCTTGCTGGCCAGAATCATCTCGCAGGCGCGTACGAAATCGGCGTCGATATGGGCCATCAAGCCTTGGACGGCTTCCACTTCGAGGCGGATGGTGCGTTGTGCCGATTGAATCAGGTCGCGGGTTTTGCTCATGTCAGAATCGTATGGGCCGATGAAAAGGCGGCGATTATAGCGGTTATGTGGCAAAGCCTCACGCAAGTTCGACGTGCTTTGTCATTACTGGTTACCAAAACACTCTGAAAGTCGCTCAGGCCCTCTTCAGTCGGCGATCTTGACCGGGTTCTCGCTTGGGCGCTCAGCCTTTGCAGTGATATAGTTCGCCGCCAGTTCGGCCTGCCCGGGATGCAGGTGTTTCCGAGGAAAGTCTGGCATCCCAGTGAGAGGCTGCATCGCAAGGAGTTTAGATGAGTGCCGATAACGCCTACGCGGTCGAGCTGAAGGGAGTCTCCTTCAAGCGCGGTGCGCGGAGCATTTTCAATAACGTCGATATCCGCATCCCGCGCGGCAAGGTCACCGGCATCATGGGGCCTTCCGGCTGCGGCAAGACCACGCTGCTGCGCCTGATGGGCGCGCAGTTGCGGCCGTCCGGCGGCGAAGTCTGGGTCAACGGGCAGAACCTGCCGACGCTGTCGCGCAGCGATCTGTTCGATGCACGCAAGCACATGGGCGTGCTGTTTCAGAGCGGTGCGCTGTTTACCGACCTCGATGTGTTCGAGAACGTGGCCTTTCCGTTGCGGGTGCACACGCAACTGCCGGAAGACATGATCCGCGACATCGTCCTGCTGAAATTGCAGGCGGTGGGGCTGCGTGGTGCCATCGAGCTGATGCCGGACGAACTGTCCGGCGGCATGAAGCGCCGCGTGGCGCTGGCCCGGGCAATTGCCCTCGATCCGCAGATTCTCATGTACGACGAGCCCTTCGTGGGCCAGGACCCGATCGCCATGGGCGTGTTGGTGCGCCTGATCCGCCTGCTCAACGATGCCCTGGGCATCACCAGCATCGTGGTCTCGCACGACCTGGCAGAAACCGCGAGCATTGCCGACTACATCTATGTAGTGGGCGATGGTCAGGTGCTGGGGCAGGGCACGCCGGATGAGCTGATGAATTCGGATGAACCGCGTATCCGCCAGTTCATGACCGGTGATCCCGATGGCCCGGTGCCGTATCACTTTCCAGCGACGGATTACCGCGCAGATCTTCTGGGGAAGCGTTGATGCGCAGAATTTCATTGATGGAACGCCTGCGTCGGTTCGGCGAATCGGCGATCGACGCGGTCGCGGTGTTTGGTCGGGCGACCCTGTTCCTGTTTCACGCCCTGCTGGGCCGTGGCGGTATCAGCGGTGGTTTTGGCCTGCTGGTCAAGCAGCTGCATTCGGTCGGCGTCATGTCGCTGGTGATCATCGTGGTCTCCGGCATTTTCATCGGCATGGTCCTGGCGTTGCAGGGCTTCAGCATTCTTTCCAGCTATGGTTCAGAGCAGGCGGTGGGGCAGATGGTCGCCCTGACGCTGCTGCGTGAACTGGGGCCGGTGGTCACGGCGTTGCTGTTTGCCGGGCGGGCCGGTTCGGCGTTGACCGCCGAAATCGGCAACATGAAATCCACCGAGCAGCTGTCCAGCCTGGAAATGATCGGTGTCGATCCGCTCAAGTACATCATTGCTCCGCGCCTGTGGGCCGGCTTCATTTCCCTGCCGGTGCTGGCGATGATCTTCAGCGTCGTCGGCATCTGGGGCGGTTCGTGGGTCGCAGTCGACTGGCTGGGCGTTTATGAAGGCTCGTACTGGGCGAACATGCAGAACAGCGTGAACTTCACCAGTGACGTGCTCAATGGCGTGATCAAAAGTGTCGTTTTCGCCTTTGTGGTGACCTGGATCGCCGTATTCCAAGGCTATGACTGTGAACCCACTTCCGAGGGGATCAGTCGAGCCACCACCAAGACCGTGGTGTTTGCCTCGCTGGCAGTGCTCGGCCTGGACTTTATTCTGACCGCTTTGATGTTTGGAGATTTCTGATGCAAAACCGCACCCTGGAAATCGGTGTCGGCCTGTTCCTGCTGGCAGGGATCCTGGCTTTGCTGCTGCTCGCCTTGCGCGTCAGCGGCCTGTCTCCGACTTCGTCCACCGACACTTACAAGTTGTATGCATATTTCGACAATATCGCCGGTCTGACGGTCAGAGCCAAAGTGACCATGGCCGGGGTGACCATCGGCAAGGTCACCGCAATCGATCTGGATCGCGACAGCTTCACCGGTCGGGTCACGCTGCAAGTGGATAAAAAGGTCGACAACCTGCCGGTCGATTCCACAGCGTCTATCCTCACCGCGGGTCTGCTGGGCGAGAAATACATCGGTATCAGCGTCGGCGGCGAAGACACCCAGTTGAAAGACGGTGGAACCATCCACGACACGCAGTCGTCACTGGTACTGGAAGACCTGATCGGTAAATTCCTGCTCAATACCGTTAGCAAAGACGCCAAATGAGGAGCTTTTGAATGATCTCTATCTTGCGACGTGGCCTGTTGGTGTTGCTCGCGGCCCTGCCGTTGATGGCTAATGCTGCACCGGGGCAATCGGCTCATGACCTGATTCAGGACACCACGAACCGGATGCTTGCCGACTTGCAGGCAAACAAAGAGAAGTACAAGCAGGATCCGCAGGATTTCTATGCGGCGCTGAACAACATTGTCGGTCCGGTGGTGGATGCCGAGGGCATCTCCAAAAGCATCATGACCGTGAAGTATTCGCGCAAGGCTACGCCTGAGCAGATGCAACGCTTTCAGGAAAACTTCAAGCGCGGCCTGTTCCAGTTCTACGGCAACGCTTTGCTGGAATACAACAACCAGGGCATCACCGTTGACCCGGCCAAAGACGAATCGGGCGAGCGCACCAGCGTCAACATGACCGTCAAGGGCAGCAACGGCGCGATCTATCCGGTGCAGTACACGCTTGAGAAGATCAGCGGCGAGTGGAAACTGCGCAACGTGATCATCAACGGCATCAATATCGGCAAGCTGTTCCGTGACCAGTTCGCCGACGCCATGCAACGCAATGGCAACGATCTGGACAAGACCATCGATGGCTGGGCCGGTGAAGTGGCCAAGGCCAAGCAGGAAACCGACAAAGCCGCCGCGAAGCCAGCGCAATGAGTGAGGCGGCAGTTCGTATGAGTGATGTCGACGAGCTGGTGCTCAGCGGCGTGCTGGATTACCGCACCGGGCCCGACCTGCGCAAGGAAGGGCAGGCGCTGATCAAGTCGAGCAAGGCATCGGCGCTGGTCATCGATTGTTCGGCGGTGCAGAAGTCCAGCAGCGTCGGCCTGTCGTTGCTGCTGTGCTTCATGCGTGATGCGCAGGCGGCCGGCAAGGCCGTCAGCATTCGCGCGATGCCTGACGACATGCGTGAAATCGCTCAGGTCAGTGAATTGACCGAGTTGTTGGCGCAACCCTGAACCATCATCTATAAAGAAGCCCCCCGTCAGAGTCCTGCGTTGCGGGGTTCGCAGGCGCGGGGCTTTTTTGTATGATGTCCGACCCGTGCGCACAGGGCGCCGATTGAGGTTGAGCATGCAGGCCGTAGAAGTGAAGAGCTTCCTTGAAGGAAAGCTGCCAGGAACGCTGGTAGAAGTTGAAGGCGAAGGCTGCAACTTCCAGCTGAACGTGATTAGCGATGAACTGGCGGCGTTGAGCCCGGTGAAGCGTCAGCAGCAGGTCTATGCCCATTTGAACCCATGGATCACCGATGGCAGCATCCATGCGGTCACTATGAAATTTTTCAGCCGCGCGGCCTGGGCCGAGCGCACCTGAGCCCTAGGGCGTCGAGATACTAATGGATAAATTGATTATTACCGGTGGCGCTCGTCTTGATGGCGAGATCCGCATTTCCGGCGCGAAGAACTCCGCCCTGCCGATTCTGGCCGCGACCTTGCTGTGCGATGGCCCGGTCACCGTCGGCAACCTGCCGCACCTGCACGACATCACCACCATGATCGAGCTGTTCGGGCGCATGGGCATCGAGCCGGTGATCGACGAGAAGCTCAGCGTCGAAATCGACCCGCGCACCATCAAGACCCTGATCGCCCCGTACGAACTGGTGAAAACCATGCGTGCGTCGATTCTGGTACTGGGTCCTATGGTCGCGCGTTTCGGTGAAGCCGAAGTCGCACTGCCTGGTGGTTGCGCCATCGGTTCGCGTCCGGTCGATCTGCACATTCGCGGTCTGGAAGCCATGGGCGCGGTCATCGACGTCGAAGGCGGCTACATCAAGGCCAAGGCACCTGAAGGTGGCTTGCGCGGCGCGCACTTCTTCTTCGACACCGTCAGCGTGACCGGTACCGAGAACATCATGATGGCCGCTGCTCTGGCCAAGGGCCGCAGCGTGTTGCAGAACGCCGCGCGCGAGCCTGAAGTGGTCGACCTGGCGAACTTCCTCAATGCCATGGGCGCCAAGGTTTCCGGCGCCGGCACCGACACCATCACCATCGATGGCGTCGAGCGCCTGGGTTCGGCTTTCTACAAGGTCATGCCTGACCGTATCGAAACCGGCACCTACCTGGTCGCTGCTGCCGTGACCGGTGGCCGCGTCAAGGTCAAGGACACCGATCCGACCATTCTCGAAGCAGTGCTGGAAAAGCTGCGTGAAGCCGGCGCGGAAATCACCTGCGGTGAAGACTGGATCGAGCTGAACATGCACGGCAAGCGCCCGAAAGCGGTCAACGTGCGCACCGCGCCGTACCCGGCGTTCCCGACCGACATGCAGGCCCAGTTCATCTCGCTCAACGCCATTGCCGAAGGCACTGGTGCGGTGATCGAGACGATCTTCGAAAACCGTTTCATGCACGTGTACGAACTGCACCGCATGGGCGCGCACATCCAGGTTGAAGGCAACACCGCGATCGTCACCGGTATCGAGAAGCTCAAGGGCGCGCCAGTCATGGCTACCGACCTGCGCGCGTCGGCCAGCCTGGTGATCTCGGCGCTGGTTGCCGAAGGCGACACGCTGATCGACCGCATCTACCACATCGACCGTGGTTACGAGTGCATCGAAGAAAAACTGCAAATGCTGGGTGCCAAGATCCGTCGCGTTCCGGGCTGATCGCTGCATCGGGACACACGGACGTGTCCACTGAATTCGTTTCGAGTCAAGGGTGTGCGCACCCTCGATGTGTGTCCGGCGCCGATTGCGACCGGGCATGAGTACCTTGATAAGGACTGACGTTTCCCATGTTGACCATCGCACTGTCCAAGGGCCGCATCCTTGACGACACCCTGCCGCTTCTCGCTGAAGCGGGCATCGTGCCGACCGAGAATCCGGACAAGAGCCGCAAGCTGATCATTCCCACGACCCAGGACGACGTGCGTCTGCTGATCGTGCGTGCCACCGACGTGCCGACCTATGTCGAGCATGGCGCGGCCGACCTCGGCGTCGCCGGTAAGGACGTGCTGATGGAGTACAGCGGCCAGGGCCTGTACGAGCCGCTGGACCTGCAGATCGCCCAGTGCAAGCTGATGACCGCTGGCAAGATCGGCGCGGCCGAGCCCAAGGGCCGTCTGCGCGTGGCGACCAAGTTCGTCAACGTTGCCAAGCGTTATTACGCCGAGCAGGGCCGTCAGGTCGACATCATCAAGCTGTACGGCTCGATGGAGCTGGCGCCGCTGATCGGGCTGGCCGACAAGATCATCGACGTGGTCGACACCGGCAACACCCTGCGCGCCAACGGCCTGGAACCCCAGGAACTGATCGCCACGATCAGCTCGCGTCTGGTCGTCAACAAGGCTTCAATGAAAATGCAGCACGCCCGGATCCAGGCGTTGATCGACACCCTGCGCAACGCAGTGGAATCGCGACACCGCGGCTGATCTACCTGCGCGGCCCGAGGCCGCGCCGTCTATCCGCCTCATAGCCAGAATTCTCAGGTGCCCAAGCGGATCGAATGCTAGTTTCGGGCGCCTGAGTTATTTGCCATTCCTATGAGGCTCTCGCTATGACCGCAACCACTGCAATTCGCCGACTCAACGCTGCTGACCCGGATTTCGCGCATCATCTGGATCATCTGCTGAGCTGGGAAAGTGTGTCTGACGACTCGGTCAATCAGCGCGTTCTGGACATCATCAAGGCTGTGCGCGAACGTGGTGACGCAGCGCTGGTCGAGTTCACCCAGAAGTTCGACGGTCTTGAAGTCGCCTCGATGGCCGACCTGATCCTGCCGCGCGAGCGCCTCGAACTGGCCCTGACCCGCATCACGGTGCCGCAACGCGAGGCCCTGGAAAAAGCTGCCGCCCGGGTGCGCAGCTATCACGAAAAACAGAAGCAGGATTCCTGGAGCTACACCGAAGCTGACGGCACGGTGCTCGGCCAGAAGGTCACGCCGCTGGATCGCGCAGGCCTGTACGTGCCGGGCGGCAAGGCTTCGTATCCGTCGTCGGTATTGATGAACGCGATTCCGGCGAAGGTGGCCGGCGTGACCGAAGTGGTCATGGTCGTGCCTACCCCTCGCGGTGAAATCAACGAGCTGGTGCTGGCCGCTGCCTGCATCGCCGGTGTCGACCGCGTGTTCACCATCGGCGGCGCGCAAGCGGTTGCCGCCCTGGCTTACGGCACCGAAAGCGTTCCGCGTGTCGACAAGGTTGTCGGCCCGGGCAATATCTATGTGGCCACGGCCAAGCGCCATGTGTTCGGCCAGGTCGGCATCGACATGATCGCCGGCCCTTCGGAAATTCTTGTGGTCTGCGACGGCCAGACCGATCCGGACTGGATCGCCATGGACCTGTTCTCCCAGGCCGAGCACGACGAAGACGCGCAAGCGATTCTGGTCAGCCCCGACGCCGAGTTCCTCGATAAGGTGGCTGCGAGCATCAACAAATTGCTGCCGACCATGGACCGCGCGACCATCATCGAAACTTCGATCAATGGCCGTGGTGCGCTGATTCAGGTGAGCGACATGGCGCAGGCCATCGAAGTCGCCAACCGCATCGCCCCGGAACACCTGGAATTGTCGGTCGCTGATCCACAAGCCTGGCTGCCGCAGATTCGTCACGCCGGTGCGATCTTCATGGGCCGCCACACTTCCGAAGCGTTGGGCGACTACTGTGCGGGCCCGAACCACGTGTTGCCGACTTCCGGCACCGCACGTTTTTCCTCGCCGCTGGGCGTCTACGACTTCCAGAAACGCTCGTCGATCATCTTCTGCTCCGAGGCCGGCGCTTCCGAGCTGGGCAAAACTGCATCGGTACTGGCCCGTGGCGAATCACTGAGCGCCCACGCGCGCAGCGCCGAATACCGCATCAAAGACCAAGACTTTTTGAAAGGGCAGGGGAACTGAGCGATGAGTAAATTCTGGAGCCCGTTCGTCAAGGATCTGGTGCCCTACGTGCCGGGCGAACAGCCGAAGCTGACCAAGCTGGTCAAGCTCAATACCAACGAAAATCCGTACGGCCCGTCGCCAAAAGCGCTGGCCGCGATGCAGGCCGAGCTCAACGACAACCTGCGCCTGTACCCGGACCCAAACAGTGACCTGCTGAAAAACGCCGTGGCCCAATACTACGGCGTGCAAACCAGTCAGGTGTTCCTTGGCAACGGTTCGGACGAAGTGCTCGCGCACATCTTCCATGGTCTGCTGCAACACGATCAGCCGCTGCTGTTCCCGGACATCAGTTACAGCTTTTATCCGGTCTACTGCGGTCTGTACGGCATTGAATTCGATGCGGTGCCACTGGATGCGCAATTCCAGATCAACCCCGCCGACTATGCCAAACCGAATGGCGGGATCATTTTCCCCAACCCGAACGCGCCGACCGGTTGCCTGCTGGCGCTGGAAGCCGTCGAGCAAATCCTCAAGGCCAGCCCGGATTCGGTGGTCGTGGTGGATGAGGCCTACATCGACTTTGGCGGCGAGACGGCGATCAGTCTGGTCGATCGTTATCCGAATCTGCTGGTGACGCAGACTCTGTCCAAGTCACGCTCGCTGGCTGGCCTGCGCGTCGGTCTGGCGGTAGGGCATGCGGATCTGATCGAGGCGCTGGAGCGGATCAAGAACAGCTTCAACTCCTATCCACTGGATCGTCTGGCGATTGTCGGTGCGGCGGCGGCTTTCGAAGATCGCGAGTATTTCGACAAGACCTGTCGTCAGGTGATCGAGAGTCGTGATTGGGTCGTTGCGCAATTGCAGGCCAAGGGCTTTGAAGTCCTGCCGTCGGCGGCCAACTTCATTTTCGCTCGCCACCCGCAGCATGACGCGGCGGGGCTGGCGGCCAAGTTGCGCGAGCAGGGCGTGATCGTGCGGCACTTCAAGCAGGAACGGATTGCGCAGTTCTTGCGGATATCGGTGGGTACGCCGGAGCAGAATCAGGCGTTGATCAACGGCCTTGGCGACCTCTAAAAGCAAAAGCCCCTCACCCTAGCCCTCTCCCAGAGGGAGAGGGGACTGAATGGGGAATATTGGAGAGGCTCACCGACTTGAACGATTTGTATTGAATCCATAATCAACTCGGTCTTTCAGGTCGATGTATCCCGCAAGACAACTCGGTCGGCCCCCTCTCCCAGAGGGAGAGGGGGCTGAATGGGGAATATTGCAGAGGTTCACCGACTTGAACGATTTGTATTGAATCCACAATCAACTCGGTCTTTCAGGTCGATGTATCCCGCAAGACAACTCGGTCGGCTCCCTCTCCCTCTGGGAGAGGGCTGGGGTGAGGGTGTGCTTTTATTCGTGATGCGGCTCGCCAAGGAATGTCAGCGAACTGAACAACCCACGACTGTCCACATCCACACTGTCCTTCACCGGCACTTCAACCTGCGCCGCAATCACATTCAACCCTTCATTACGCACCAGCACCTGCGCACGCCCATCCTTGTCGGTCTCGGTGCTCAGGGTGTTTGGCGCGCTGCGATAGTCGCCAATCAACTTCACCCCGGCCGCCGGTTTGCCATCGAGCAGCACCCGCACCGGTAACGATTTACCCGGCCCGACGGTCAGCGGATCGACCTCCGGCAGGATCAGCAGTTTGATCTGCTCCAGTTTCGGCAACTTCGCCCCCGGCTGATAGATCGCCAGGCTGTACTTGAACGTCTGCGTGGCCTCGGTAGCGCCGGGCACTTTGCTGCGTCCTTCGTTGATCCACTTCTTGTCCGCCGTCTGCGACCACATGCCGTTGTTCAGCGCCACGGCCATCAGCGCCGGCGGCTTCAATGGTTTCAAACGGGCATGATCGGCCAGGCGCTCGACGCTGACCGGGATCATTTTGCCGCTTGCGTCATAAGCCCAGGCACCGCTGATTTTCTGCGCCTTGAAGGCGTTGTCTTCGGCGCCATGGCCGTAGATCACTTCGATGTTGCCGCGTCGCTCCTCTGTCCACAGGCCGTGGGCCGACACCTGACCGGTGAACAGCGCGGCGATGAGCAGAAGGGATTTGCCGTAGTGCATGGTGACGTCCTTTTACAGGTTGAGTGTCAGGCTGACAGTGAAATTGCGTGGCTCGCCGGGGTTGACCCAGTAGTTGCTGTAGGAGCGCTCGTAGTATTTTTCGTCGAAGATGTTGTTCAGGTTCAGGCCGACCGTGACGTTGTCGCTGGCCTTGTAATGCGCGAGCAAGTCGACGGTCTGGTAGGCCGGCAATTCGAAGTCGCTGCCGGATTCGCCCGAGCGATCGCCAACATAAGTGAACGCTGCGCCGACGTCTGAACCGCGCAGTCGGCCATCCTGGAATTCATAAACACCCAGCAGACTGCCGCTGCGTTTGGCCACGCCGAGGATGCGGCTGCCGGTGGGAATGGCCGCGTCGCCCTTGGTCACCTCGGCGTCGATGTAGGCGAAGGCGCCGATGACCCGCACTGCGTCGGTCACCTGGCCGCTCACTTGCCAATCGAAACCCTGACTGCGCGCCTTGCCCATGGCGCGGCTGGTGTCGGTGCCCGGATCGAGGGCGAGAACGTTTTCCTTGTCGATGTGGAAGAAGGCGAGGGTGCTGCTCATGCGCTCATCGAACAGTTCGTTCTTGATCCCCACTTCGTAACCGACGCCTTCTTCCGGGTTGAAGGATTTGCCGGAGGCATCCAGGCCGTTGTTCGGTTTGAACGAAGTCGAGGCGTTGGCGAACAGGCCGGTGTTCGGCGTGAGCTGATAGAGCAGGCCGGCGCGTTGAGTCAGCGCGTCGTGGCGCTGTTGGCTTTTGGCGTTGCGGCTGTGATCGTCGATGCGCTGATCGAAATGCTCGAAGCGCGCGCCGACCATGCCGCGCAACTTGTCGGTGAAGATGATCTGGTCCTGCAGATTCAGCGCATGACTTTCAACGTGTTCGAAGAAGTCGGTGCCCGAGCGTGCGCCGTTGGGTTTCGGCTGGCCGTAGACCGGCTTATAGATGTCGATGGCGTAGGGGCCGCCAGCAATGGTGGTGACGCGTTCGTCCTTGCGGTAGTTCTCGTACTCGGTGCCGATCAGCAATTCATGCTGCCACGGCCCGAGGTCGAACAGACCGCGCAGTTCCAGTTGGGTGATGCTGTCGTGCCAACTCGTGTCGCGTTCGCGCAAGCGGCGGTTGACCGTGTGGCCGTCGGCGTTCAGCGCGCGTTGTTCCGTGGCGTCGCCCCAGAGCTTGCCTTCCTTGTAGTGACTGGCCAGACGCAGCTTCCAGCTGTCGTTCAGATGGTGTTCAAGAGTGGCCTGGAGCAGGTTGTTGTGGTTGTCGATGTTGCCGTCGTTGGGCTCGCCCAAGAACGTCGAGCGCGATACGCCGCTCCATTTGTTGTTCGGCGCCACGACGCCACGATCGAACGTCGAGTTGTGACGGACGATTTCGCTTTCCACCAGCAGCGAGGTGTCCGGGTTCAACTGCCAACTGATCGAAGGCGCGACGAAGACCCGCTGGCTGTCGACGTGGTCGCGAAAGCTGTTGTTGTCTTCTACGGCGAAGTTGATGCGCGAGAGCACATTGCCCTGATCATCGAGGGGCGTGTTGACATCCAGCGCGGTGCGATAGCGGTCCCAACTGCCGGCGCTGGTCTGCAGGGTAGTGAACGCTTCAGGCTGCGGTTTCTTGGTGACGATGTTCACCGTACCGCCGGGATCGCCCCGGCCGTACAGGCTGGCGGCCGGGCCCTTGAGCACTTCGATGCGTTCTATATTGGCCGCATCTGGCGTACTCGGATAACCGCGATTGGCACTGAAGCCGTCCTTGTAGAACTCCGAGCTGGTGAAGCCGCGCACGCTGTATTCGTACAGGGTCAGGCCGCCGAAGTTGTTCTGCTTCGATACGCCGCCGGCAAAATCCAGCGCGCGTTCAACGCTGGTGCTGCCCAGATCCGAGAGCACACTGGCCGGAACGACGCTGATGGCTTGTGGGATATCGCGAATCGCCGTGTCGGTTTTGGTCGCACTGGCCGAGCGAGTCGCGCGATAACCGCTGACCGGGCCGGTGGGTGATTCGTAGTCGGAAGTGACGCTGATGGCTTCCAGCTCAACGGGCTGCGGCTCATCGGCGAAGGCGGGATCGCAGAGCAAACCCAGAGTCAGGCCCAACAGCGAGGCCTTTTTGCGAGACGACATGTTATGTTGTTCCAATTGCTAGAATTGAAACAATATAACATGCCTGTTGAGAATGTCTGTTATTCGCGCCACTGGCGCGAAAACATTTTTACTCTTCTTTTTCTTTCACCGGTGCCGGTGGGGGACGCAGGCCGATTTCAGCGGTCAGCTTCAGCTCCTTGCCATTGCGCATGACCTGAATCGTCACCTTGTCGGTCGGTTTGATCCGCGCCACCTGGTTCATAGAGCGGCGACCATCGCCGGCGGGCTCGCCATCGATGCTCAGAATCACATCGCCCAGTTGCAAGCCGGCTTTCTGCGCCGGGCCGTCACGGAAGATTCCGGCAACGACAATCCCCGGGCGCCCGGACAAGCCAAACGACTCCGCCAGTTCCTGAGTCAGCGGTTGTACTTCGATGCCCAGCCAGCCGCGAATCACCTGACCGTGCTCGATGATCGATTTCATCACTTCCATCGCCAGTTTCACCGGGATGGCAAAACCGATGCCTTGCGAGCCGCCGGATTTGGAAAAGATCGCCGTGTTGATACCGGTGAGGTTGCCGTTGGCATCCACCAGCGCACCGCCGGAGTTGCCCGGGTTGATCGCCGCATCGGTCTGGATGAAGTCTTCGTAGTTGTTCAGGCCCAACTGATTGCGGCCGGTGGCGCTGATGATGCCCATGGTCACGGTCTGGCCGACGCCGAACGGGTTGCCGATGGCCAGCGCGACGTCACCGATGCGAATGCTGTCGGAGCGGCCGACGGTGATTGCCGGCAGGTTTTTCAGATCGATTTTCAGGACAGCAAGGTCGGTTTCCGGATCGCTGCCGATCACCCGTGCCAGCGTTTCGCGACCATCCTTCAACGCCACAACGATCTGGTCGGCGCCGCTGGTAACGTGGTTGTTGGTGAGGATGTAGCCTTCCGGGCTCATGATCACCCCGGAACCGAGGCTCGATTCCATGCGCTTCTGTTTCGGCGAATTGTCACCGAAGAAGCGGCGGAACTGCGGATCCTCGAACAAGGGATGCGCCGGTTTGTTGATGACCTTGGTGGTGTACAGGTTGACCACCGACGGCGCGGCGATGCCCACCGCATCCGCATAGGACACCGGCCCCTGCTGCACGATCGTGGTCTGAGGGGCCTGTTGCAGATTGACGTCGAGGCTCGGCAGCCCGACCCACTCGGGGTAACGCTGAATAATCAACAGAGCGATAAGCACACCGGCCAACAGCGGCCAGCCAAAAAAACGCAGCGCCTTGAGCATTAAGCACGTTCCTGGAAAGGTTGCAGGCGAGGTCAGACCGCCCATAATGTCGCGCATTATACGAGGCCGCGCGCGCCTCTGAACGGGATATTTAGGAGTCTTTCATGGCCGTTGCCCTCAGCACCCTCGTCGAAGAAGCCGACCGTTACCTGGGCAGTGCGAAAATTGCCGATTATTGCCCCAACGGATTACAGGTCGAAGGCCGCCCGCAGGTGATGCGCATCGTCAGTGGCGTCACCGCCAGCCAGGCGTTGCTCGATGCCGCCGTCGAAGCCGAGGCCGACCTGATCCTGGTCCACCACGGTTATTTCTGGAAAGGCGAAAACCCTTGCGTCACCGGCATGAAACAGCGCCGCTTGAAAACCCTGCTCAAGCACGACATCAGTCTGCTCGCCTATCACCTGCCGCTGGATCTGCACCCGGACGTCGGCAACAACGTGCAACTGGCGCGTCAGCTCGACATCACTGTCGAAGGGCCGCTCGACCCGAGCAATCCGAAAGTCGTCGGGCTGGTCGGCTCACTGAATGAGCCAATGACTGCGCGGGATTTCGCGCGCAAGGTGCAGGAAGTCATGGGCCGCGAGCCGCTGCTGATCGAAGGCAGTGGCATGATCCGCCGCGTCGGCTGGTGCACCGGTGGTGGCCAGGGCTATATCGACCAGAGTGTGGCGGCGGGTGTCGATCTGTTCATCAGTGGCGAGGCCTCCGAGCAGACTTTCCACAGCGCCCGGGAAAACGACATCAGCTTCATCGCCGCTGGCCACCACGCCACCGAACGCTACGGCGTGCAGGCGCTGGGTGAGTATCTGGCGAAGCGCTTTGCCCTTGAGCACATCTTCATCGATTGCCCCAACCCGATCTGAGCTCACCGCAAACTCCTGTGGGAGCGAGCCTGCTCGCGAAGGCCTCAGACCTTCAATACAAGGTGCCTGACACTCCGCCTTCGCGAGCAGGCTAGCTCCCACGTTCGGCCCTGACGGCCGAACTGGTGGGCATATTCATATACCCTTTCGATCTAGTTGGCGTCCTGATTAGAAGAGGTCGCTGTGCTAGGATTCCTCGCTCGAACACGGCCCGCTGGCCGTTCATAAGAAAGCTTTCGTGAGTAGCCATGGTCGACAAACTGACGCATCTGAAACAGCTGGAGGCGGAAAGCATCCACATCATCCGCGAGGTGGCCGCCGAGTTCGATAACCCGGTGATGCTGTACTCCATCGGTAAAGACTCCGCCGTGATGCTGCACCTGGCACGCAAGGCGTTCTTCCCGGGCAAACTGCCGTTTCCGGTGATGCACGTCGACACCCGCTGGAAATTCCAGGAAATGTACAAGTTCCGCGACAAGATGGTCGAAGACTTGGGCCTGGACCTGATTACCCACATCAACCCCGATGGCGTGGCGCAGAACATCAACCCGTTCACCCACGGCAGCGCCAAGCACACCGACATCATGAAAACCGAAGGCCTGAAACAGGCACTCGACAAGCATGGTTTCGACGCAGCGTTCGGCGGCGCCCGTCGCGATGAAGAGAAATCCCGCGCCAAAGAGCGCGTGTACTCGTTCCGTGACAGCAAGCACCGCTGGGACCCGAAAAACCAGCGTCCGGAGCTGTGGAATGTCTACAACGGCAAGGTCAACAAGGGCGAATCCATTCGTGTGTTCCCGTTGTCGAACTGGACCGAGCTGGACATCTGGCAGTACATCTATCTCGAAGGCATTCCGATTGTGCCCCTGTACTTCGCCGCCGAACGCGAAGTGATCGAGAAGAACGGCACGCTGATCATGATCGACGACGAGCGCATCCTCGAGCACCTGTCCGATGAAGACAAAGCGCGCATCGTGAAAAAGAAAGTGCGGTTCCGCACCCTTGGCTGCTACCCGTTGACGGGCGCGGTGGAGTCCGAGGCCGAAAGCCTCACGGACATCATTCAGGAAATGCTCCTGACGCGAACTTCCGAGCGCCAGGGCCGGGTCATCGACCACGATGGCGCAGGCTCGATGGAAGACAAAAAACGTCAAGGCTATTTCTAAGGGGCTGTCATGTCGCATGTTTCTGATTTGATCAGCGAGGACATCCTCGCCTACCTGGGCCAGCACGAACGTAAAGAGCTGCTGCGCTTTTTGACCTGCGGTAACGTCGACGACGGCAAGAGCACCCTGATCGGGCGCCTGCTGCACGACTCGAAAATGATCTACGAAGATCACCTCGAAGCGATCACCCGCGATTCGAAGAAAGTCGGCACCACCGGTGACGACATCGATCTGGCGTTGCTGGTCGACGGTCTGCAGGCCGAGCGTGAGCAGGGCATCACCATCGATGTGGCTTACCGCTATTTCTCCACCGCCAAGCGCAAATTCATCATCGCCGACACCCCCGGCCATGAGCAGTACACCCGCAACATGGCCACCGGTGCGTCCACCTGTGACCTGGCGATCATTCTGGTCGACGCCCGTTACGGCGTGCAGACCCAGACCCGTCGCCACAGCTTCATCGCTTCCCTGCTGGGTATCAAACACATCGTCGTCGCCATCAACAAGATGGACTTGAAGGACTTCGACGAAGGCGTGTTCGAATCGATCAAGGCTGACTACCTGAAGTTCGCCGAAGGCTTGAAGATGAAGCCGACCAGCATGCACTTCGTGCCGATGTCTGCCCTTAAAGGCGACAACGTGGTGAACAAGTCCGAGCGCTCGCCGTGGTACACCGGCCAGTCGCTGATGGAGATTCTGGAGACTGTGGAAGTCGCCGGCGATCGCAACTTCACCGATCTGCGTTTCCCGGTGCAGTACGTCAACCGTCCGAACCTGAACTTCCGTGGTTTCGCCGGCACCCTGGCCAGCGGCATTGTGCATAAGGGCGACGAAGTCGTGGTGCTGCCGTCGGGCAAGAGCAGCCGCGTGAAGTCCATCGTCACTTTTGAAGGTGAGCTGGAACACGCAGGTCCCGGCCAGGCGGTAACGCTGACCATGGAAGACGAAATCGATATCTCCCGTGGCGACCTGTTGGTGCATGCCGACAACGTGCCGCCGGTCACCGACAGCTTCGAAGCGATGCTGGTGTGGATGGCTGAAGAGCCGATGCTGCCGGGCAAGAAATACGACATCAAACGCGCCACCAGTTACGTGCCGGGCTCGATCGCCAGCATCGTCAACAAGGTCGACGTCAACACGTTGGAAGAAGGCCCGGCGAGCGCGTTGCAGCTCAACGAAATCGGCAAGGTGAAAATCGCGCTCGACGCGCCGATCGCCCTCGACGGTTACGAAAGCAACCGCACCACCGGCGCGTTCATCGTCATCGATCGCCTGACCAACGGCACCGTTGGCGCCGGCATGATCGTCGCTCAGCCTGTAGCGCATGGCACTGCAACCCACCACGGCAAATTGGCCCACGTGGCGACTGAAGAGCGTGCCCAGCGCTTCGGCCAGCAACCGGCCACCGTGCTGTTCAGCGGTCTTTCGGGCGCGGGCAAAAGCACCCTGGCTTATGCGGTCGAGCGCAAGCTGTTCGATATGGGCCGCGCGGTGTTTGTACTGGATGGCCAGAACCTGCGTCATGACTTGAACAAAGGTCTGCCACAGGATCGCGCCGGGCGTACCGAGAACTGGCGTCGTGCTGCGCACGTGGCGCGTCAGTTCAACGAAGCGGGGCTGCTGACCCTGGCCGCGTTCGTCGCGCCAAGTGCCGAAGGTCGCGAGCAGGCCAAGGAACTGATCGGCAAGGATCGCTTGCTGACGGTCTATGTGCAGGCGTCGCCGACCGTGTGCGCCGAGCGTGATCCGCAAGGTCTGTACGCCGCTGGCGGCGACAACATCCCGGGCGAGTCCTTCCCGTACGATGTGCCGCTCAATGCCGACCTGGTGATCGACACGCAGTCGCTGAGCCTGGAAGAAAGCGTCAAGCAAGTGCTGGAGCTGTTGCGTCAGCGTGGTGCGATCTAAGGTGGAAGCAGCGACAAGCTTCTAGCTGCAAGCGGCAAGAAAAAGCCCGCCGGTGAGTGATCATCGGCGGGCTTTTTTTGGCCGGGTGATCGTTCCCACGCGCAGCAAAGGAATGCCTCATTGGACGCTCCGCGTCCGCTTCGGCAGGGACGCGGAGCGTCCCGGGCTGCATTCCCACGCGGAGCGTGGGAACGATCAATCCACCGCTTTCGCGAGCCTGCTCGCTCCCACAGGGGTCAGTGTTTGGGTGGATATTCGCGGTGCATCTGCTCCAGCAACGCATCCTTGTCCAGCCACAGTTGATTGATCCAGCCCTGAAACTGCAAACGGTACTCGCCGTCCTGGTCGTAGTTTTTGCCGATGAAGGCCGGCGGGATTTTGATTTCTTCAAAATGCACCACCACATCGCGCACATTGCCGCAGAGCAAATCCCAGAACCCCGGACGCCCGGCCGGGTAATGAATCGTCACGTTGACGATCGACTCCAGCTGTTCACCCATCGCATCGAGCACAAAGGCGATCCCGCCGGCCTTGGGCTTGAGCAGGTATTTGAACGGTGACTGCTGCTGCGCATGCTTGCCTTCGGTGAAGCGTGTGCCTTCGACGAAGTTGAAAATTCCCACCGGGTTATGGCGGAATTTCGCGCAGGTCTTGCGCGTGGTTTCCAAGTCCTTGCCTTTCTTCTCCGGGTGTTTTTCCAGGTACGCCTTGGAGTAGCGCTTCATGAACGGAAAGCCCAGCGCCCACCAGGCCAGGCCAATCACCGGCACCCAGATCAGCTCCTGCTTGAGGAAGAATTTCAGCGGTTGGATCTTGCGGTTGAGCACGTATTGCAGCACCAGAATATCCACCCAGCTCTGGTGGTTGCTGGTGATCAGGTACGAGTGCTGATAATCGAGACCTTGCAGACCGCTGACGTGCCAGCGGGTGCGCCGTACCAGATTCATCCAGCCCTTGTTGTTGCTGATCCACGCCTCGTGGGTGTGGCTCATCAGCCAACCGGCGATGCGCTGGGTAAAGGCAAACGGCAAAGCCTTGACCAGCGCCACACAGAACAGGAACGAGCAGAGCAGAATCGTGTTGAGCGCCAACAGCAGCGAGGCGATCACGCCGCGCACGGGGGCGGGTAGAAAATCCAGCATTTACACATCCATAGGTCGGTTGGCGGCTTGAATCGCGGTGAGCGCGATGGTGTAGACGATGTCATCGACTTGCGCACCGCGCGGCAGGTCGTTCACCGGTTTGCGCAGGCCTTGCAGCATCGGCCCGAGGCTGACGCAATCAGCGCTGCGCTGTACGGCTTTGTGCGTGGTGTTGCCGGTGTTCAGATCGGGGAACACAAACACCGTGGCGCGCCCGGCGACCTGACTGTTCGGCGCCAGTTGCCGCGCCACGTCGGCGTTGGCGGCGGCGTCGTATTGCAACGGGCCGTCGATCAACAGCGAGTTTTGTTGCTCATGAGCGAGCAGAGTCGCCTCGCGGACTTTCTCGACTTCTTCACCGCGCGCCGATTCGCCGCTGGAATAGCTGATCATCGCCACCCGTGGAGTGATACCGAATGCGGCCGCCGAGTCAGCGCTTTGCAGGGCGATCTCGGCCAGTTCGGCAGCGCTCGGGTGTGGATTCATCACGCAGTCGCCGTAGACCAGCACTTCTTCCGGAAAGAGCATGAAGAATACCGACGACACCAGCGTGCAGCCCGGTGCGGTCTTGATCAGTTGCAAGGCCGGGCGGATGGTATTGGCGGTGGTGTTGATCACACCCGAAACCAAGCCGTCGACCTCATCCAGCGCCAGCATCATGGTACCGATCACCACCGTGTCTTCCAGTTGCTGCTCAGCCATCGGAGCGTTGAGGCTTTTGCTCTTGCGCAGAGCGACCATCGGCTCGACGTAGCGCTCGCGGATATGGTCCGGGTCAAGGATTTCCAGACCCGGCGGCAGCACGATGCCTTGGGCGCGGGCGACCGCTTCGACATCTTCGGGTTTGGCCAGCAATACGCAGCGGGCGATCCCGCGTTCCTGACAGATCGCCGCTGCTTGCACGGTGAACGGCTCGCTGCCTTCGGGCAACACGATGCGCTTGTTCGCCGCTTGCGCACGCTGGATCAATTGATAGCGGAACACCGCCGGCGACAGGCGCATCTCCCGAGGCGTACCGCAGCGCTGATGCAGCCAGTTGGCGTCGAGGTGGCTGGCGACGAAATCAGTGATGATCTCCGCGCGCTCGCGGTCATCGATCGGGATTTCCTTGTTCAGGCCATTGAGCAGATTGGCGGTGTCGTACGAGCCGGTGCTCACCGACAACACCGGCAAACCGGCCTGCAAGGCGCCACGGCACAGGTCCATGATGCGCGGGTCGGGCAGGGTGTCACTGGTCAGCAGCAGGCCGGCCAGCGGCACGCCGTTGATTGCTGCGAGGCTGACGGCGAGGATGATGTCGTCGCGATCGCCCGGTGTCACCACCAGCACACCAGGCTTGAGCAGTTCGACGGTGTTGCGCATGGTCCGTGCGCAAATGATGATTTTGCTCATGCGCCGGGTTTCGTAGTCGCCGGCATTGAGCACTTGCGCGCCCATCAGGTCGGCGACGTCGCGGGTGCGCGGCGCATTGAGTTCCGGCTGAAACGGGATGCAGCCAAGCAAGCGGAAATCACCGCTGCGCAGCAACGGCGAATGCTCCTTCAGACGCGTGGCGAAGGCGTCCATGCTCTCGTCGGTCTTGACCTTGTTAAGGATCACTCCGAGGACTTTCGGATCTTTCGGGCCGCCGAACAATTGCGCTTGAAGCTCGACGCGGCCAGAAAGCTCGGCGAGCACTTCGTTTTCCGGCGCCGAGACCAGAATCACCTCGGCATCCAGGCTCTTGGCCAGATGCAGATTGACCCGCGCGGCGTAACTGGCGCTGCGCGTCGGCACCATGCCTTCTACCACCAGCACGTCTTTGCCGACCGCCGCCTGCTGATACAGGGTGATGATTTCTTCGAGCAATTCGTCGAGCTGACCGTCGCCGAGCATGCGTTCGACGTGCGCCAGCCCCAACGGTTGTGGCGGTTTCAGGCCATGGGTGCGCGCCACCAGTTCGGTGGAACGTTCAGGGCCGGTGTCGCCGGGATGCGGCTGGGCGATCGGTTTGAAGAAGCCGACTTTGAGGCCGGCGCGTTCAAGCGTGCGCACCAGCCCGAGGCTGATGGAGGTCAGACCCACGCCAAAATCGGTGGGGGCGATAAAAAAAGTTTGCATGGGAATTCTCTATGCAAGGGTGTCAGCCTATGTCTGGCCGACTACCGAAATTCAGTCGCCAAGGTTAGCGCTAACCGAGCCTTGTGCACACCAACCGCAGGCAAAGGGTTGACCTGTTTTTTCAATACGTTGCGCCGGATCCAGGACCCAGGCGCGGGTTTGCCACGGCGGCTGGTGGCGCAGGTGCTGGGTGTGGCCACAGGAAAGCTCGACCACCCAATGGCCATCTTCGTCCTGATGGAAGCCGGTGATGGTCGAAACCCGTTTGTCCGGGTTGTGGTCGCTTTCACGCGATTGCTTCGCTAAACTTGGCCTTTCTATATTCTTATGCAAAAGGTCTCGCCCCATGCTGATCGCCGCCAATAAGGCTGTCTCCATCGACTATACCCTGACCAACGACGCTGGTGAGGTCATCGACAGCTCCGCCGGCGGCGCTCCGCTGGTTTACCTGCAAGGCGCAGGCAACATCATCCCGGGCCTGGAAAAAGCCCTTGAAGGCAAAGCTGTCGGCGACGAGCTGAAAGTAGCCGTTGAGCCTGAAGACGCTTACGGCGAATACGCCGCCGAGCTGGTCAGCACCCTGAGCCGCAGCATGTTCGAAGGCGTTGACGAGCTGGAAGTCGGCATGCAGTTCCACGCTTCGGCGCCGGACGGCCAGATGCAGATCGTCACCATCCGTGATCTGGACGGCGACGACGTCACCGTTGATGGCAACCACCCTCTGGCCGGTCAGCGCCTGAACTTCGAAGTGAAGATCGTTGATATCCGTGACGCCAGCCAGGAAGAAATCGCTCATGGTCACGTCCATGGCGAAGGTGGCCATCACCACTGATTTTCTGCGCTAAGCTTCGAGTACTGGAGAGGCGCCTGTGGGCGCCTTTTTAGTCCGCGGCTGTCCTTGGTGGCCTCGCCAAGTGGCTGTTTCGAGTAGAACACGAGAATCCTGGAGTTCGGCATGAGTGCTTTTCACGACCTTAAGTTGACAGCCCTGGATGGTCAGGAGCTACCGCTGGCGCCGTTCAAGGGCCAAGTCGTGCTGGTGGTCAATGTGGCCTCCAAATGCGGCTTGACCCCTCAGTACGCGGCACTGGAAAACCTCTACCAGCAATACAAAGATAAAGGCTTTGCTGTGCTGGGCCTGCCGTGCAACCAGTTTGCCGGTCAGGAGCCAGGCTCGGAGAAAGAAATCCAGGAGTTTTGCAGCCTCAACTATGGCGTGACCTTTCCGTTGTCGAGCAAGCTCGAAGTCAATGGTCACGAGCGGCATCAGTTGTATCGCCTGCTGGCGGGCGAGGGCGCCGAGTTTCCCGGTGACATCACCTGGAACTTCGAAAAGTTTCTGCTCGGCAAGGATGGCCGGGTGCTGGCGCGCTTCTCGCCGCGCACGGCGCCGGATGATCCGACAGTGATTGCCGCGATCGAAAAAGCCTTAGCCTGAATCAGAAAATCGCAGCATTGAGCTGCGATTTTTTTTGCCTGCCTTTTGACCCTTAATCATTCAGATCAATAGTGCTGTCACGCTAAGAACGTGGCGGATATTATCGCCGTCATATCGATTAATGTCCGTCGCCAATGTTTTCGTGGAGCCTCTCGATGCCTGTTCAAGCCCTGTTCAAACCGTTCCACCTCGGTGCCCTCGAACTGCCGACCCGCGTGGTCATGGCGCCAATGACCCGTTCGTTTTCGCCGGGCGGTGTGCCGAATTCCAAAGTCATTGAGTACTACCGTCGTCGTGCGGCCGCCGGGGTTGGTTTGATCATCACCGAAGGCACCACCGTCGGCCACGTCGCGTCCAATGGCTATCCAAACGTGCCGCAATTTTTCGGTGACGCGCCGCTCGCCGGCTGGAAAAAAGTTGTCGACGCCGTGCACGCCGAGGGCGGCAAGATCGTCCCGCAACTGTGGCATGTCGGCAGCGTACGTCGCCTCGGCACCGAGCCGGACGCCAGCGTGCCGGGCTACGGTCCATCGGAGAAACTCAAGGACGGTCAGGTCGTGGTGCACGGCATGACCAAACAGGACATTCAGGACGTGATCGCCGCGTTCGCCCAGGCTGCCAAAGATGCGCAAAGCATCGGCATGGACGGTGTGGAAATCCATGGCGCCCACGGCTATCTGATCGACCAGTTCTTCTGGGAAGGCAGCAACCAGCGCACCGACGAATACGGTGGCAGCCTGGCCAACCGTTCGCGTTTTGCCATCGAGTTGATTCAAGCAGTGCGCGCAGCCGTCGGTGAGGGTTTCCCGATCATCTTCCGCTTCTCGCAATGGAAGCAGCAGGATTACACCGCGCGTCTGGTACAAACCCCCGAAGCGCTGGGCGAGTTTCTCAAGCCGCTGTCAGACGCTGGCGTGGACATTTTCCACTGCTCGACCCGACGCTTCTGGGAGCCGGAGTTCGACGGTTCGGATCTGAACCTTGCTGGCTGGACCCGCAAGCTGACCGGCAAACCGACCATCACCGTGGGCAGCGTCGGCCTGGACGGCGAGTTCTTGCAGTTCATGGTCAACACCGACAAGGTCGCGCAACCGGCCAGCCTGGAAAATCTGCTGGAGCGTCTGAACAAAGAAGAGTTTGACCTGGTAGCAGTGGGCCGTGCGCTGCTGGTCGATCCGGACTGGGCGCAGAAAGTCCGTGAAGGGCGTGAGCAGGACATTCTGCCGTTCAGCCGTGAGGCGTTGATGTCGCTGGTCTAAGCTGCGCCAGTTCGAACCATTCGCGAGCAGGCTCGCTTCCACCTTCGACCGCATTCCATCTGAAAGAATGCAGTACCCATGTGGGAGCGAGCCTGCTCGCGAAAGCTGTTTCTATGTCGCCGAAAATCTAAGGTTGTGTCTGCGCCCCAGGCACCACCAGCTCCCCCGCACAAGCCCCACGCAAATACCCCTCGAACTGCTCGATAATCGCCGCCCAGCCCTGGCGACTGCCATGCTGCCGCGCATTCAGCCGCACACAGCGCAACCGCTCATCCTCCTCCAGCAACCACGCCGCCGCCTCGCAAAATGCCTGCTCATCGCCGGGCATGGCTGACACGCCGTTGTAGCCGTGGCGAATATGCTGCGCCGCGGCTGCCTGATCATAGGCAACGACGCCGAGTCCCGAAGCCAAGGCTTCCAGCACCACATTGCCGAAGGTTTCGGTCAGGCTGGGAAATACGAACAGATCTCCTGAGGCGTAGTGCGCCGCGAGTGCTTCTCCCCGTTGCGCGCCGCAGAAGATCGCCTCCGGCAGTTCTTTTTCCAGCGCCGAACGCTGCGGGCCATCTCCGACCACGATCAGCTTCAGATGGCGCTGTGGATAAGTCTGCTGCAGGGTTTCAAAGCAGCGTTTGAGCAGGCCCAGATTTTTCTCCGGGGCGAGCCTTCCTACGTGGATGACCGCGATATCTTTATCAGAGAGTCCCCATTGCTCACGCAACGCGCTCTGACGCTTGCTTGGATGAAACAACTGGCTGTCCACACCCCGCGACAACAACGCCAGCCGCTCGAAATGCCGCCGCTCCAGTTCCAGGCGCTGACTGACGCTCGGCACCAGAGTCATTGCCGAACGATTGTGAAACCAGCGCAGGTAATGGGTGAGCATCCGCGTCAGCAGACCGAGGCCGTACTGGCTGGTGTATTGCTGGAAGTTGGTGTGAAAACCGCTCACCACCGCAATCCCCAGGCGCCGTGCGGCGCGCAGTGCCGACAACCCGAGCGGGCCTTCCGTGGCGATGTACAGCACATCCGGGCGCTGGCGTTTCCAACGGCGCAGCAATTTATGCATCGACGACTGGCCCCATTGCAGTCCCGGATAGCCCGGTAGTGGCCATCCGCGACACAGCAACAGTGCATCGTCTTCGCTGCGTTGCGGATCGGTGGCCTGGCGCGGGCGTACAAGCTCTACCTGATGCCCACGTGTGCGCAAACCCTCGCACAAGCGGCCAAGGGTATTGGCCACGCCGTTGATTTCCGGTGGGAAGGTTTCGCTGATGAGGGTGATATGTAGAGCTGTCGTCATGACCTCAGTGTCGGCTGAGGCCATGTCGAGCTTGTTACGGTCGGATGATGGATTTGTGACGCGGTCAGTGCTGGATCACCAGATTTTCGGCACCACGCTCGCGCACCCAGAACAACGTCGCCCCGGCTACCGCCGCCGGCATCATCAGGATGTTGACCACCGGAATCAGCAACACCAGATAGACGATCCCGCCAAAGCTCATGCTCTGCCAGCGCTTTTGCCGCAGCCAGGCGAGCATCTCGTTCCAGCCCAGTTTGTGGTTATCCGCCGGGTAGTCGATGTACTGGATGGCCATCATCCACACGCCGAATAGCAGCCATAACGGCGCGGCGACGATATTCACCACTGGGATGAACGACAGGATGAACAGGCCGATAGCGCGCGGCAGGAAATAGCCGAGCTTGCGCATTTCACGGGAGAGGGTGCGCGGGATCATCGCGATCAGTTCGCCCCAGCTGAACGCCGGGAAATCATCAGTGCCGCGCACCACCACTTCGACTTTTTCCGCAAGGAAGCCGTTGAACGGTGCGGCAATGATGTTGGCGAGCATGGTGAAGGTGAAAAACACCATCAAGGCCACCAGGACCACGAACAATGGCCAGAGGATATAGCTGAGGAAACTCAGCCACTCAGGCAACGAGCGCATCAGCGTGTCGACCCACAGGCTGAACTGGTGGCCGGCCAGATAGATCAATCCGACGAACAGCACCAGGTTGATCGCCAGCGGCAACAACACGAACAGGCGCAGGCCAGGGCTCAGGACCAGTTTGAGGCCTTCGCGCAGGTATTGCGGGCCGGACAGAACAGGGGCGGGCATAAGGTGCTCCGAAGCAAGGGAAAACGCGCCGACGTTACCGGCTTTGCCCCAGCGGCGAAAGCGCGGCAGAGCAATCGACATTCACTGTAACAAAGAGGTCTATCTCGTCAGCGTCTCGGCATAGAGACCACCTATGAGCTGGATTGTTAAACCGTATTTCCTTAATCTTGCCCCCCTCGATACGCTGCACCCAACTTTTTACAGGACTGTCGAGTTCAAGCCTTCCCCAAGGTGTCCACGGTCCTTTTTTATTCCGCCGGCCGTCCGGCGTCCGCGCCAGATTTTTCATGGCCGGCCAACAGGAGCAGATTCATGTCTGAAGTCCGTCATTCGCGAGTGATCATTCTCGGTTCCGGCCCCGCCGGCTACAGCGCTGCGGTCTACGCGGCCCGCGCCAACCTCAAGCCACTGCTGATCACCGGCATGCAGGCCGGCGGTCAACTGACCACCACCACCGAAGTCGACAACTGGCCGGGTGATGTTCATGGTCTGACCGGCCCGGTGCTGATGGAGCGCATGCGCGAGCACGCCGAGCGTTTCGAGACCGAGATCGTTTTCGATCACATCAACGCCGTGGACTTCGCTGCCAAGCCATACACCCTGACCGGCGACAGCGCCGTCTATACCTGCGATGCACTGATCATCGCCACCGGTGCCAGTGCCCGCTACCTGGGTCTGCCGTCCGAAGAAGCGTTCATGGGCAAAGGCGTGTCGGCCTGCGCGACCTGCGACGGTTTCTTCTATCGCAACAAGCCGGTCGCTGTGGTTGGCGGTGGCAACACCGCTGTCGAAGAAGCGCTGTACCTGGCCAACATCGCCAGCACCGTGACCCTGATCCACCGTCGTGAAACTTTCCGCGCCGAGAAGATCCTGATCGACAAGCTCAACGCCCGTGTGGCCGAAGGCAAGATCATCCTCAAGTTGAACGCCAACCTGGACGAAGTCCTCGGCGACAACATGGGCGTCACCGGTGCGCGTCTGCGCAACAACGATGGCAGCTTCGACGAAATCAAAGTCGACGGCGTGTTTATCGCCATCGGCCACACCCCGAACACTTCGCTGTTCGAGGGCCAGTTGACGCTGAAAGACGGTTACCTGGTTGTGCAGGGCGGCCGCGAAGGCAATGCGACGGCCACCAGCGTCGAAGGCATCTTCGCTGCCGGTGACGTGGCTGACCACGTTTACCGTCAGGCCATCACCTCGGCCGGCGCCGGTTGCATGGCGGCACTGGACACCGAGCGTTACCTGGACGGCCTGCAGAACGCCACGTTCTAATAGCGCAGGGCACAAAAAAACCGGCCAGAGATTGGCCGGTTTTTTTGTGCACGCTCTTCCTGCTCCAACGCAATTCGATCGTTCCCACGCGGAGCGTGGGAACGATCCGAATCCCGTTGTTAGCGGCGGGTCAGGGGTTGTGCGGTGAATTTCACCCCGGCCAGGCCGTGCTTGATCAACGCGCGGATATTGCCGTGATCGCTGCCCTCAGGCGTCGCCAGCACCGAACGGTAATGCTCGCCGAAAGCCAGCAGTGCTTCTTCATCGCTCAGACCTTCCAGCAGTGCCAGACCCAGGGTCTTGCAGGAGCCTTCGTTCTGCCCTTCAGCGTTTTCCACGCCGCCGTTGTTGAATGCTTGCGGCTGGTAGTCGTAACCGGCGGCGATGAACGCCAGGGTGTCGGCGAAAGCATGCTCGCCACTCTTGAGGCTGGCGCGCAGGGTGTTCAGATCAGTCATTGGGTTTTCCTTTGGCAAACGCCGCTTGTTGTTCGGCGCTGGCTTCTTGCTGGTATTGGGCTTTCCACTCGGCGTAGGGCATGCCGTACACCACTTCGCGGGCGTCATCGAGGCTGACCTCGATCTGGCGCTGATCGGCTTCGGCCTTGTACCACTTCGACAGGCAGTTGCGGCAGAACCCGGCAAGGTTCATCAGGTCGATGTTCTGCACGTCCTTGCGGCTGTCGAGGTGGGCGACCAGTCGGCGAAAGGCGGCGGCTTCGAGTTCCAGGCGTTGTTGATCAGTCATGGGGGGTCTCTTCGAGACAGCTTCAAGCGGCAAGCTGCAAGCTGCAAGATGGATCGGGGTCGGCCGTTAGCTTACCGTTTGAAGCTTGAAGCTTGAAGCTTGAAGCTTGAAGCTTGAAGCTCAGCGACTCGCCGCGAGCGTAATCGATACCGACTCGGCGAAGCGCAGGGCGTGCGGTTTGTCGACTTCGACTTCGGCGTACAGCACCGATGCATTGGTCATCACCAGGTCGAGCAATTCCTGGGTCAGGCGTTCGAGCAGCGCGAAGCGGTTGCCTTCGACGTGGGCGATGATCGCTTTGGTGATGGTGCGGTAATTCAGTGCGTGGTCGATGTCATTGTCACGCACCGCCTCCTGCGCTGCGTACAGGATGGTCAGGTTGATCAGCACATCCTGCTTGTTGAGGATTTCGTCCTCGTTGATGCCGATAAAGGTGCGCAGGCGCAGATCCTTGACCCGGATGCGCGCCATCCCCGGTTGAAGTTGTGGCATTGATTTGCTCCGTCCAGTCTATTGCAGGCGTTCTGGTGGATCTTACTCGACTCGCGGCCGAAGCGGGACGGCCTATTTGACGTGCCGTCCACCGTTGACGGTGAGGGTCGTGCCGGTGACATAGGGATTGTCGAGCAGATAGCGCAGGCTCTGATAGATCACCTCGCTGCCCGGCTCGATACCCAGCGCGGACTTGGCCAACGCCTTGGCGCGGTACGCCGTGTCATCTTCGGGGTTGAACAATAACAGCGCCGGGGCGATGCCGTTGACCTTGATGGCCGGCGCAAAGCGCGCGGCAAACGACAGGGTCAGACTGTCGAGCCCGGCCTTGCTGGCGCAATAACCGATGTGCTTGCTGCTGCCTTTGCGGGTGACATCGTCGCTGATGTGGATGATGTCGGCAGGCGCCGAGCGCTGCAGCAACTCGGCGCAGTGCAGGTTGATCAGGTAAGGCGCGAGCATGTGAATGTTGAACATGCGATTGAAGGCTTGTGCTTCGCTGCCCTGGGTTTCTGCCAGCCATTCGGAGGCGTTGTGCACGACGGCGCGCAAGCTGTCGGTGTGGGCTTTCAGCGCGTCGATGAAGGCAAGAATCCCGGCCTCGCTGGAAAAGTCCGCGAACAGCGCTGTCGCGCCAAGATCGCGAAGGGCCTGCACGCCCGGTCGCTCGGTGCGGTAAGTGAAAATCAGCGGGTGGCCGTCCTCGATCAAGCGCTGCGCGCAGTGCAAGCCGACACGCTGGCCGGCGCCGGTGATGAGGATCGGGGCTGCGGAATCTGGCATGGGCGGCTCGCATCGCGGTTGAAGCGAAAACTATAACAGGCTCGCCGCCCGCTGCAGATCAGCGATTTTGCGCCGACGGTGTGGCCGCCAGTGGCCGGGTCGGCGTGCTGTTCAGCCAGTTCGCCAGCAGACGCGTCGACAACGGGATGAAGAAATACACCATCAGCGGCGTCAGGCACGCCGTGCCGATCAATATCCGCGGCAACAGGCTCAACTCAGCGAGCAGTGGGCCGAGGATAAAGTTGAAAATCAGCGACACCGGGAAAAACGCCAGCCAGATCGCCACGGCCTGTTTCCAGCGCGGTGGACGTTGTCCGGCAGCACCAAACCAGCCTTCAATGCCGCTGACCCGGTGCTCTTTAGGATGTTCGAACAAATCGCTGCCGCGGTTAAGCCAGGCGGTACGCGACGCCGAGTATTCCCAAGCATGCAGCGTCTGCTCATCGACAAAGCGAAAGATAATCTGGAATTCGTTGTCACCTGGCGGTGGCGCAAGGACGCCGGAGCCGAGGTAGCCGGGGAAGTCGGTGGCCAGTTGCTCGCCTTCGCGCAACCATGCAATGAGATCGTGATAGCGGCCATCAGCGACGCGACGCGCTACCATCAACGTAACGGGGGAAGTAGACATTTTGTATCTCCGTATTTCGAGTGCGTCGTTCCGGGTAAGAACTTCGCCTGACGCAGGCCGGGGTAGAGGCTTGCGCTTTGCAGCAAGCAAGGATTATTCCTGATTTTGTCGATTAAACCAGCCACATTCGTCGTAGATCACTACTTGAAGGTTTCCAGTCCATCATGTTTAAAATGGGATCCAATGAACCGACATAGAAGTTGACCGCCAGATGCCTGTAATCACGGACCCTCGCCCGGCTTCGACAGCACTCGGCACGCTCGAGCGCGAAGAGCTGTTTCCCATCCGCGAAGTGGCGCGCCTGACTGGCGTCAACCCGGTGACCCTGCGTGCCTGGGAGCGCCGTTACGGACTCATCCAGCCGACGCGCACCGAAAGCGGGCATCGTTTGTATTCCATGAACGATATCGAGCGCGTGCGCAGCATCGTCGACTGGATTGATCGCGGCGTGGCCGTGAGCAAAGTCGGCAAGATCCTGGCGAAAACAGAGCCTTTGAAGGTGCTGGCAAACTTTATCCCCGATGACCATGTGCAGGCCGATTACAAGCAATGGCAGGAGCAGGTTCAGCAGGCGGTCAGTGCGTTCGACGATCAGCAGCTGGATCGCGTCTACGGGCAGATTTTCTCGTCGTACGCGCTGCCGGTGGTGTTCGAAGCCATTCTGATGCCGTTGTGGCGTCAACTGCTGCAGCGCCAGGACGCTTTCGGGCAAACCAGCGAATGGTTGTTTCTCGACGGATTTCTCAGGGCGCGCGTGCTGCAGCGCATCGTCATGCTGCGGGGGGCTCAACCGCGCCGGGTGGTCGTCAGTGCGCTTGCGGGGCAATGCAGAGAGCTTGAGTTGCTGGTCGCGGCGCTGTTTCTCAGCGGCAACGAGTCTGGCGTGCGTGTGCTCACCACGGGCCAGCCTTTCGATGAATTGACGCTGGTCTGCGAAAAGGTCAAGCCTGACGCACTTGTGCTGTTTTCCAATCATGCCCCCGGTCCAGAGCTGCCCCGGCGCCTGAATCGTCTGGCACTGAGTCTGGATTGCCAATTGATGTTGGCCGGCGATGCCTCGGAACTGGCCGAAGAGAGTCTGGCCGGTTCATCGGTGGCATGCCTGGGAAATGAGGGCGCGACAATGCGTCAACGCATGAAGCAATTCATGGCAGGCAAACTGGATACCTGAAACTCAGGCGTGCAGGGCGGGGTGGGTCAGGCGATGCTGTTGCAGGATGAACTGGCGCAAGCGCTCGGTTTCGTCGGCATCGGTCTGGCTCAGTTCGTAGGCGAAGAAACCTTGCTCGGTCTCACGCTCGAAATGGCCGCGCAACGAGATGCGCTCATAACCGGAAGGGCTGAACCACAGGGCGAAATGTTTCGGTGGTTTGGTCTTGTTGCGCACTTCCAGCAACACGCCTTTGTGCGACACCTCGTGTACCCAAAGCGTGCCGGGCTGGCCTTTGGCGTTTTCCAGCGCCACGGGCTCTTCAAGAACCAGGCGCCATGGGCGCACCATCGGGCCGTCTTCGTAGATGCTCGGCACACCGAGACGCAGATGCAGCGCGTGGAACTCGTCTTCCACCAGATGCAGCGGAAAAGTCATCTGTTGATTTTCGAAGTTGGCCTGGATCGTCACCTGCTCGTGAGCAGCCAGACGTGTCAGCAGGTCACGGATCTGCGAACCACCATTAACCAGCAGACTCGACGTTGCATCCCGCACGTTAAGTTGCGGGTTGTGCTGCATGGTCTGGATAAAATCCAGCTCGTCCTGAGTGAGGAGGGCGTCGCGCTGCATGGCTAACTCGAAGTGAATAGTTACAAAGTCATTGGTGATTGTAGTTAATGACCATCAGTTCGCGGTTTTGTTTGCGCCGTTCGTCGCTTTCAACGCCGCTAGCTCGCTTTGCAGCGCCGCCACTTGTGCTTCCAGCTGCGCAACCCGCTGCTGCGCCTTGACCTGAACCGTCACATCTTTTTGCACGCCGATGAAATAAGTCTGCCCGTCATCGGCATTTTTTATCGTCGACAATGACAATTCGTTCCAGAACGGCGTGCCATCCTTGCGATAGTTGCGCAGGATTTCCCGGCAGGAACCGCCTTTACGCAATGTCTCGCGAATGAGCTGCAGACTTGGTTGATCACGGTCTCCCGCCTGCAAAAAACGACAGTCCTGGTAGAGGATCTCCTCACTGCTATAACCGGTCATGCGCTCGAAGGCAGGGTTGACGTAAATAAGGATGTTGTCCTGCTCGCCTTCCTTTTCAGCAACCACGATCCCGTCGTTTGACGCGTTGATCACCATTTGCAGCAGGCTGGCGTTGATCATCCGAGAATCCCTTCCGTTATGGCAGTGGCAGGCATTCTAGAAGAAAGCCGCAGACTGTCTATAGGTCAGCAGCTTGCATTGAGAGCCAATCGCAACTTCGCGGCATGGGCTGTTACTATCGCGGCTCTTTTTTTCAGTTCCAGGATCAGATTGATGAAAGTCGCCATCCTCTCCGGTTCGGTCTACGGCACCGCCGAAGAAGTCGCCCGCCACGCCCAGAACCTGCTGAAAGCCGCCGGCTTTGAAACCTTCTACAACTCGCGCGTCGCGTTGGCCGATATCCAGGCGTTCGGTCCCGAGGCCCTTCTCGCTGTGACTTCGACCACTGGCATGGGCGAGCTGCCGGACAACCTGCAACCGTTGTATTCGACCCTGCGCGATCAGTTGCCTGCTTCGTTGCGGGGCCTGCCCGGCGCGGTGATTGCCCTCGGTGACGCAAGCTACGGCGACACCTTCTGCGGCGGTGGCGAGCAGATGCGCGAACTGTTTGCCGAACTGGGGGTAAACGAGGTTCAGGAAATGCTGCGCATCGACGCCAGCGAAAGCGTCACGCCGGAAACCGATGCCGAGCCGTGGCTGGCGCAGTTGATTGAAGCGCTCAAGGGCTGATTGCGGGCAGTAATCGCTGCACCTTTTAAGCGTTGTTGCGTTGAAACGGGTCAAGGCTGTTTGCCCGGCTGACTCGTTCAGTCATCAAGCTGGCTGCCAATGCAACTACGCGATGCCCTGCGCCTGACTAGACTGCTGACACGAGCAGAACAAGAAGAACGCAGAGGTGCATACAGTGAGCGTAGCCCCCGTCCAATCGTCACCGAACGTCAAAGATCAGGTCAGCGCTGCCGAGTGGCAGACCCGTGTCGATCTTGCCGCCTGTTATCGCTTGGTCGCGCTGCACGGCTGGGACGATCTGATCTTCACGCATATCTCGGCCAAGGTGCCCGGCACCGAAGATTTCCTGATCAATCCGTTTGGCCTGATGTTCCACGAGATCACCGCTTCGAGCCTGGTGAAAGTCGATCAGGCCGGCAACAAACTCATGGACAGCCCGTACGAAATCAACCCCGCCGGCTACACCATTCACAGCGCCGTCCACGAAGTGCGCCACGATGTGGTTTGCGTGCTGCATACGCACACTGCGTCAGGCGTTGCGGTGTCGGCGCAAAGGCAGGGGGTGCTGCCGATCAGTCAACAGTCACTGTTTGTGTTGTCGAGCCTGGCCTATCACGCCTACGAGGGCGTGGCCCTGAACCATGAAGAAAAGGCGCGCCTGCAAGCCGACCTCGGCGACAATAATTTCCTCATGCTGCACAACCACGGTCTGCTCACCTGTGGTGGCACCATTGCCGATACGTTTCTGATGATGTTCACCTTCCAGCGAGCCTGCGACATTCAGGTCATGGCGCAGACGGGAGGTGCCGAACTGATCGCCATCGAACCGCAGATTCTCGCCGGCGCCAAGGCAATGATTGCCGGCGTCACCAAGAGCGCGCAGGGCATGGGCGGCGCGCTGGCGTGGCCGGCGCTGTTGCGCAAACTCGATCTTCAAGACCCGGGGTATAAATTCTAATGCCGCTCGCCGAGATTCCTCTGAGTGTCTGGCGCAAGCGCAGCCGGACATTCGTTTTTCATGGCCAGTCGATCCGCTACTGGACAGTCGGGCAGGGTGAACCGTTGCTGTTGATTCATGGTTTTCCCACCGCCAGTTGGGATTGGCATTACCTGTGGCAGCCACTGGCGCAGCGTTATCAGGTGATCGCTTGCGACATGCTCGGTTTCGGCGATTCGGCAAAACCGCGCAATCACACCTACAGCCTGCTGGAACAGGCCGATCTGCAACAGGCACTGCTCGCCCATCTGCAGGTTGAACAAGCGGTGCATATTCTCGCTCACGACTACGGCGACAGCGTCGCTCAGGAACTGCTCGCGCGGCATTACGAAAAACGCATCGAAGTGGCCAGTTGCGTGTTCCTTAATGGCGGTCTGTTTCCGGAAACCCATCGTCCGCTGCTGATGCAGAAACTGCTGCTCAGCCCGATTGGCTGGCTGCTTGGCCGCGCCTTCAGCCGTGAGGCGCTGGTCAAAGGTTTCCGGCAGATCTTCGGCCCGCAGACCCAGCCATCTGAAAGCGAACTGGATGATTACTGGAGCCTGGTCGACAGCAACCATGGCCCGCGCATCCTGCACAAATTGATCACTTACATTCCTGAGCGCCGGGTGCAGCGCGAGCGCTGGGTGGCGGCCATGCAGCGTGGTGATATCCCTTTGCGGGTCATTGACGGTGCAGTCGATCCGATCTCCGGCGTGCACATGGTCGAGCGTTATCGCGAATTGATCCCCGATCCGGACACTGTGCTGCTGCCGGGCATCGGCCACTATCCGCAAACCGAGGCGCCGGCGCTGGTGCTCAAGCACTATCTGGCGTTTCGCGATCGTCTGGTATTGCCTCCACGCAAAGTGGCGTACTCCTGATTCTCGCCAAGAGCACAGGCTCTCGGCGACCGGACACTTGATCATCCCTCAGCCTTATCGCGCACCATTCAGCCGCAGCCGTGTTCGTTGTGACCCAAAGCGCCGTGCCTGACACTCGGGGCAATATCCCTTGGCCTGCTGGAGTTGTTGCGATGAATGAGCCTGTGCGTTTCGAAGATAAAGTCGTGATTGTCACCGGCGCCGGTGGCGGCCTCGGTCGTGCGCATGCGCTGCTGTTCGCCAGACAGGGAGCCAAAGTGCTGGTCAACGATCTCGGTGGCTCGACGCAGGGCGAGGGCGCCAACGCTTCGGCTGCCGACCGCGTAGTGGCGGAAATCCGCGAGGCCGGCGGTATTGCCGAAGCCAACCACGACTCGGTGACTGACGGCGACAAACTGGTACAGAACGCCCTGGATGCCTTCGGCCGCGTCGACGTCGTGGTGAACAATGCCGGGATCCTGCGCGACAAGTCATTTCACAAGATGGACGACGCCGACTGGGATCTGGTCTATCGCGTCCATGTTGAAGGCGCCTACAAAGTTACCCGTGCTGCCTGGCCGCATTTGCGCGAGCAAAACTACGGTCGCGTGATTTTCACTGCGTCGACTTCTGGCATTTACGGCAATTTCGGTCAGTCCAACTACGGCATGGCCAAACTCGGGCTTTACGGGTTGACCCGAACGCTGGCGATAGAAGGGCGCAAGAACAACATTCTGGTCAACGCCATCGCCCCGACCGGCGGCACGCGCATGACCGAGGGCCTGATCCCGCCGCAAGTATTCGAGCAACTGAAGCCGGAACTGGTCAGCCCGCTGGTGGTGTATCTGGCCAGCGAGCAATGCCAGGAAACGTCCGGCCTGTTCGAAGTCGGCGGCGGCTGGATGGGCAAGGTGCGCTGGGAACGCAGCCTCGGTGCCGGCTTCGATCCGCGCGAGGGGTTCTCGCCGGAAGACGTCGCGGCGCACTGGCAGCAGATTTGTGATTTCGAAGGGGCGGCGCACCCGAAGGACAATATTGAAGCATTGAAGGAAATGATGGCGAATTTGCAGAAGTATTCGATTTGAGTGAAGAGGCCACCAGGCTCAGGCTTGGTGGCCTCGTGAATTCATGAGTATCTACGTTCAGTAATAAACTTCGGCGCCTTCCAATTTGGTCCCTTGATTGGAATTGGACCATCACCATTTGCCAGCACGCCTTCTTTGAAAAGTTGTGCATATGTCGTTAATAGCTCGCCGCTCGCGATAAGCTCGAATTTATATCGCCCAATCATTCTATCCAAGGATGGGTATGCCATGCCGATGCCGAAAGCCGTCAGTACATCAGCAATTGGTTCGTGCTTGAGAATTTCTTCGATAGGAATCATTGGCCTGTTCCTTTAAGCAATTGTTCATATATGCGTTGCATTTGCTTGTTTCCCGCCCGCAGCGCGTCAGGTGAATAAAGGACATGATCCTCGCTTCCGAGCTTGAAGTCCTCCAGCGTGGCGGTATGGGCATTATTCCAGGCGGGAGATCCGTTTTCGGGCTTGAAGTCATCGCTAAGTCCCATCGCTCGAAATCTTTCCAGTTCACGAATCTCATGTGTGTAATAACGTAAGTCCGTATCAGTAAGCTCCCAGTGGCCGCTTAAGATCTTTTCCAGCCGCTGAATCATGATGTCGTTGGCGTCTGATTGATCGAGCCGACTGATGTGCAGTTTTACCAAGTCTATACCTGACTTTGTAATAACCGCCGTACGCCAATCCAGATCGAGAATCGCTCCTCCCGCCGCCTCTGGATTGAAGTAGCGGCCGCTGTATTTGCCTCTGACCGAAGCTCCTTCATAGGGATTGCTGAACACCACATACAGCGGTGCAATCCCGGAGTCATCAGGGAATACGATAATGAATCTCTCCCAGCCTTCGACGAGGATCGGGTTCAGGTCCAGTCGCCCTTCAAGCGGAAGAATCGGAGCCCCCGAGTACGCGGATGGTCTTTTCCCAAAGATGGGCAATTCAGTCGAGCTGTCTTGCGGTGAAATGGCGGGCGTCCATGTCAGGAAGTCAGTGGGAGAGTCCGGTAACGCGACTTCATAAACATCATTGAGCGAGTCATACGCCGCATTCAGGACAGGGATGCTTGAGCGAATATGAAAGTCATCGTTGGTCGCAACAAAGATTTGTACACCGGCATCGATTTGCCGGGCGCCCAAGCCGATATGCATCTCAAATATGCCCCGTTGATCGGCAATTTCACGCAATGCTCCCGCGGGCTCCGACGATAATTCAGCAAGTGGAACGCTCACCACAAACCGCTCGCCGTTGCCCAAGCGTGATGGCATGAGCAGCGCCGCAAACCCGACCAATGCCGGACTGCTCAACAGCGCGGGGCCGCCCGCTTCGAGTGTATGCAGGGCGGTACGCAGCGCTGCGAGAATTGACGAGGATTTTTCCGGACTCAGTACAGCAGCGACTGACGCAAATGAAAAAGCCGGACCAGTCGTTGCCTGCGCGCCGGATGCGGGAAATTCACGCTGAGTTTCGGGTGTTTCCACCCGCTGATCGCGCGATTGCTTTTCGCGTTCAGCCTGGAGGTTCTCTCTCTGGCGCTGAGCCTCTGCCAGTGCCTCCAACTGAGCGCGCTCCGCTGCCTGTTGTCGCTGCGCAGCTCGCGCCGCAAGCCTTGCTTGTTCTGACTCCAGACGCCTTGCTTCTGTCCTTGCCGCCTGTTGAATGCGCGCACGGATTCGTTGTCGCTTGGCCTCGGCGACTGCCATTTGGCGCTTTTGCTCGGCATCTGTTTGCACTACCTGCTCCCGGCGCATCGCTTCGGCAATGTCACGCTGGCGCTGTTGCTCAGCGGCAATGCGGGCACGTTCTGCAGCTTGGCGTTGCGCCTCTGCCGCTGCCGCCTGGGCCTGATCCTGGGCTTGTACGGTGGCCAGCCAATTGAGTACGCCAGCCTGTTGCTGGTTGAGCAGCGCCAATGTCTGGCCCAGCAGCCGCGCTTCGTGGGCGGCCCGAAGGGACTCGCTCCACAATGCTCTGCTGCGGACCGCTGCGCCCTGCGCGCGCCGATTGGCCGATGCCTGATTCAGGTAATCCTTGAAGGTTTTTCCCAGTGGATCGCTGCCATAAAAGCGGTTGGCGATGGCAGTCTGCCGTTGAAACTCGGCGCTCTTGCGCTGAATCAAGGTGTTCCTGACGCCCACTTCGCGGGCCAGTGCTGCGGCCGGTGGCAGAGGATTGGTCGGTCCTTCCAGCCTGGTTGCCGCCAGTTCGACCTCAATGGTTTGGGGAATCGAGGCGGTTCTTGCGTTGAATTCCTGTTCCACGGCGACTTGCGTTTCATGCATCAATTCACGCGTCTGCGGATTGGCGCCGGCAGGGCCGAACATGCCGCTGTAGGAGTAATTCATGTCGCGTTCTTTGAATGGTTCGAAGCCATCAGGACCGAACTCCCTGATATGTACTGGATCCAGTTCCAACGGTGGAGGCTTTGGCATATTCATGTCCTTTTGAATGTGCGTTTTCACTCGCTCGAAAAGTGCGCACGGGTGGCGATGACATCCGTGTCACCAGCGAATGGTTGAGGTGTTTCAAGTTACCTCAGAGTGGCGGTTATCAAATCCGAGAAGCCCGTCAGTAACAGGGCGTTATGTCGAAAGGGTTTTCGCGGGTTTTTATCGATGCAGAGGGTATTCATCCGAGCTTCGAAGAAATGTCTGACGCGCTGATCGCAAGCTTTGCCGAACCGCTATCCAGCCTTTTTGAACGCCCATAAAAAAGGCCGCTGCAAACGCAGCGGCCAAGGTAAGACGTTGGATCAAGGAGCTACAAATCAACGTCAGTGAACAGCGGGGCGGTAAACCGAAAACATCGATTTATCCAGAATCTGTAGCCAGTCGCTCGCGATTCAGCGTAGCGGGCTTCGCGCTTTGCGGCGTGTGCCGGGAAAGCGCGCTCAGAATAAGGTCTCAAGCCTGTAGGAAAAATACCGATTCCAGACATGCACTGTTACGGGGCGCGCAACAGTGAGGTGCCCATGAATGGCGCTGATGATGCGCCATCCAGCCAGCCCATGAACCGCTCAAGGCCCCGCCGTGCGAGGCCATTCATCCTTTCGAGCGACAACGCAAATACCTCCTTGGTGCGCTTATCGACCGCAGCGACCGGCAGTAGGGTGGGGCCTTCTGTCACTCACCGGGGAAGACGCATGACAAAAACAACAATGCGCGCCATCTTCACACCGCAGGCGCTGGCCGCTGCGGTGGCTCTGGGTTGCGGCGCCCAGGCGCACGCGGTCGCCTTCAATATCGGCGAAATCGAAGGCACCTTCGACTCGTCACTTTCGGTCGGCGCGAGCTGGGGCCTGCGCGATGCCGACAGTTCGCTGGTCGGCACGGTCAATGGCGGCAGCGGACAATCGTCCACCGGTGATGACGGGCGCCTGAATTTCAAGAAGGGCGAAACCTTCTCGAAAATCTTCAAGGGTATCCACGACCTCGAACTGAAGTACGGCGATACCGGCGTGTTCGTGCGGGGCAAATACTGGTACGACTTCGAACTCAAGGACGAAGACCGCGAGTTCAAACAGATCAGCGACAGCGGCCGCAAGGAAGGCGCCAAGTCTTCCGGCGCGCAGATCCTCGATGCTTTCGTCTATCACAACTACGCCATCGCTGATTTGCCCGGCACTTTGCGGGCCGGCAAGCAGGTGGTGAGCTGGGGCGAAAGTACCTTTATCGGCAACTCGATCAACAGCATCAACCCGGTTGACGTCTCAGCATTTCGCCGTCCCGGTGCCGAGATCAAGGAAGGCCTGATTCCGGTGAACATGCTGTTTGGTTCGCAGAGCCTGACCGACAAACTTTCGGTCGAAGGCTTCTACCAACTGGAGTGGGACCAGACCGTTCTCGACAACTGCGGCACCTTCTTTGGCGTCGACGTCGCGGCGGATGGTTGCAACAACGGCTACACCGTCGGCAGTCCGGCGGTGGCGCCACTGGTGCCGCTGACCACCGCGTTCGGCCAAGGCATTCAGGTCACCCGCGAGGGCGTGGTGATCCCCCGTGGCGGTGATCGCGATGCGCGCGATTCCGGGCAGTGGGGCACGGCGCTGCGCTGGCTCGGCGAAGACACCGAGTACGGCCTCTACTTCATGAACTACCACAGCCGTACGCCGACGGTCGGCACCACCACGGCGGGGCTGTCGACACTGGCGGCATTGCCAGGCATGGTCGGCATTGCCAACGGCCTCGCGCCTGGCAGCGGTGCGGGGCTGGCGCAAAGCGTGATGCTCGGGCGCGGTCAGTATTACCTCGAATATCCGGAAGACATTCGTCTGTACGGCGCGAGTTTCTCCACCACGCTGCCCACCGGCACCGCGTGGACCGGCGAGGTCAGCTACCGGCCGAACGCGCCGGTGCAGGTCAACACCAACGACCTGACCCTGGCGCTGGTCAACCCGATTGCCGGCGGCACCGCATCGCCACTCGCTACTTCGCCGGGTGCCGACAACAAAGGCTACCGGCGCAAGGAAGTCACGCAGATCCAGAGCACCCTCACACACTTCTTCGATCAGGTGCTCGGCGCCGAACGCTTGACCGTGGTCGGCGAAGCAGCGGTGGTGCATGTCGGTGGTCTGGAGTCACGCAGTGAGCTGCGTTATGGCCGTGATTCGGTCTACGGCCAGTATGGTTTCGGCGGCGATACCGACGGCTTCGTCACCTCGACTTCGTGGGGCTATCGCGCCCGGGCGATTCTCGATTACGCCAACGTCATCGGCGGGATCAACCTCAAGCCCAACCTGTCGTGGTCCCATGACGTCGCCGGTTACGGCCCCAACGGTCTGTTCAACGAAGGTGCGAAAGCCATCAGCTTCGGCGTCGATGCCGACTACCGCAACACCTACACCGCAAGCCTGAGTTACACCGACTTTTTCGGTGGCGACTACAACGTCCTCGAAGACCGTGACTTCGTGGCCCTGAGCTTCGGCGTGAACTTCTGATCTGCCCGAGAAGGATGACTGCAATGCGCAAAACGATTCTGCAATGTGGCGTGCTGGCCTTGAGTCTGCTGGCCGCCAACGTGATGGCGGCGGTGTCGCCGGATGAGGCGAACAAACTTGGCACCAGCCTGACCCCGCTCGGCGCCGAGAAGGCCGGCAATGCGGACGGTTCGATCCCGGCCTGGACCGGCGGCATCCCGAAAAACGCCGGTGCGGTGGACAGCAAGGGCTTTCTCGCCGACCCGTTTGCCAACGAAAAACCGTTGTTCACCATCACCGCCGCGAACGTCGAGCAGTACAAAAGCAAGCTCTCCGATGGCCAGGTGGCGATGTTCAAACGCTACCCGGAAACCTACAAGATCCCGGTCTACCCGACCCACCGCACCGTGGGGGCGCCAGCGGAAATCTATGAGTCGGCCAAGCGCAGCGCGCTGAACGTCAACGCGATCAACGATGGCAACGGCCTGGCCAATTTCACTGGCAATCGCTACTACGCTTTCCCGATTCCGAAGAACGGCGTCGAGGTGCTGTGGAACCACATCACCCGTTATCACGGTGGCAATCTGCGGCGGATCATTACCCAGGTCACGCCGCAGACCAACGGCAGCTACACGCCGATCCGCTTCGAAGAAGAGATCGCCGTGCCGCAATTGATGAAAGACATCGACCCGGATAAAGCCGCCAACGTGCTGACCTTCTTCAAGCAATCGGTGACCGCCCCGGCGCGGCTGGCCGGTAACGTGCTGCTGGTGCACGAAACCCTCGATCAGGTGAAGGAACCGCGTCTGGCGTGGATCTATAACGCCGGTCAACGCCGGGTCCGGCGCGCACCGCAAGTGGCCTATGACGGCCCGGGTACAGCGGCCGATGGCCTGAGGACTTCCGACAACTTCGACATGTTCTCCGGAGCGCCGGATCGCTATGACTGGAAACTGGTCGGCAAGAAGGAAATGTACATTCCCTACAACAGCTACAAACTCGACTCGCCGAAGCTCAAGTACGACGACATCGTCAAGGCCGGGCACATCAATCAGGACCTGACCCGTTACGAACTGCACCGCGTCTGGGAAGTGATCGGCACGGTGAAACCGAACGAGCGGCACATCTACGCCAAGCGCCACATGTACATCGACGAGGACAGCTGGCAAGTGGCACTGGCCGATCACTACGACGGTCGCGGGCAACTGTGGCGCGTCGCCGAAGGTCACGCCCAGTACTACTACGATCATCAGGCCCAGGCTTACACGCTGGAAGCGCTCTACGACATCATTGCCGGCCGGTACATTGCGTTGGGCATGAAGAACGAAGAGAAGCACAGCTTCGAATTCGGCTTCGAAGCCAAGGCTGCCGATTACACTCCGTCGGCCCTGCGCGCCGAGGGCGTGCGGTAACGGGTCTGCTGCACCGCTGGACAAAAGGCGACCGCACGGTCGCCTTTTTTATGGCCATCGATCAGCGTGCTGAATACTCGTCAACAAGGGTGCGTGAGAGGGCTAGGGTGAGCGCACAACGATAAGAAGGCTCACCCGATGACCGCCATGACCCCGTGCCTGGATCGACCCGGATTTTTGCCCAGGCTTTCTTCGCATCATCAACCTCGCAGCCGTTTGAGCGCACCTTTGCTGGCATCCAGCGCGCGGGTGAAGCTGTTGTGCGCGCCCGCGGGCAGTGGCAAAACCGCACTGCTCACCGAATGTCTTCTTCAGGCGCGTGCAGAGTGCGAGGCAATCTGGCTGCCGCTGGCGGGAGCGGCGCTCAGCGCCGATGAATTTTGCCGGCGTCTGACGCGGGCGCTCGGGCTGGTCGAAGGCCTTGATGATACGCAGCTGATGGCGGAGCTGGCCCATTGGTCGAGGCCGACGTCGCTGTTTATCGACGATTACAGTCGGCTGCCGGATCCGGCTGTGGATGCTCTGCTGGATCGCTTGCTGGCGGTCAGCAGCCCGGCGCTCACTTGGTGGATCAGCACTCGCCGCCGGCCGCAGTGCAACTGGCCGCGCCTGTTGCTCGATGACGAACTCTACGAATTCGAAAGCGCCAGCCTGGCGCTGACTCACGATGAAGTGGTATCGGTCCTGCACCATTTGCCGCCAGACCAGGCGGAGCGTGTCGCTGCCCGTATCATCCAGCGTACCGGCGGCTGGTGCGCGGGGGCGCGCATAGCGCTCCTGCAACAGTGCGACTGGTCGCAAAACCTGCAACCGCAGCAGCGTGTCGACACTCTGCTCGATTATCTGCAGCACGAACTGTTCAGCAACCTGACCCCGGAACAGGACGAGGCATGGCGTGTGCTGGCTCACCTGCCACGGTTCAACGCGCCGTTATGCGAGCATTTGTTCGGCCCTGGCGAAGGCGCTCAGCTGCTGCGTGATTTGCAAGTGCTGGGCTGCTTCATCGAGCCTTGGCAAGCGTCCGCTGACTGGCTCCAGGTGTTCCGCCCGCTGTCGCGAATCATCCAGGAGTCGCACTGGCCGTGTGCGCGTTCCTGGCACCGGCGCGCCTGTCAGTGGTTCAGCGCGACGCAGGATTGGCGAGCGGCGTTCGAGCAAGCGTTGTTGGCCGAGGAATACGAAACTGCCGTCAGCCTGTTGCAGCATTTCGGCTTCGAAGACTTGTTCGAAGACCAGACGGTCGTCCTGCTGTTGCGTTTGCACGAGCAGCAAAGCCAGCAGCTGACCCTGATGACACCCCAGCTGATCGTGCTGGTCACGGGCGCCTTATTGTTTGCCGGCCGGTTCGAACAGGCCGGGCAATGCCTGGCTCATCTCGGCCGCTTCATGCCACAACCGACAGCGCAGCTGGAGCAGCAGCTGCTGGCCCGCTGGCAGGCGCAACAGGGATGGCTGTTTCACCTGCAAGGGCAAATGGAGCCGGCACGCGCCTGCTTTCAGGAGGCGTTGTCTGCGCTGGCTGACGAGGCCTGGCAGGCCCGTGTGATGTGCCTGTCGGGACTGACCCAGCAGGCGTTGCTGTGCGGTGAGCTCGATCAGGCCCATGCCCTCAACCGCGAGGCGCTGTGCCTGGCGCGGGCTCACGGCTCGTTGCTGTTCGAAGGCTTGCTTGAGCTTGACCATGCGCAATGGCTCGAGCAGCGAGGCGCGCCTTTGCGTGCGGAAAGCCTGCTGGTGGAGATCGAGCACTTGCTGCGTCAACGCAGCATGGTGCCCACGCCGCTGCTCGGCCGTATCGCCCTGCGACGCGGACGACTCGCGCTGTGCATGGGCCTTGAAGAGCAGGCTGCGCAGCTGTTCAGCCAAGGCCTTGAAGATTGCTTGCGCAGCCAGGACAAGCGGGTCCTGTATGGTTATCTGGGGCAGGCGCAACTGGCCGGCAATCGCGGCGATTATGCCTGTGCTTTCGAGCGCCTGCGCGAGGCCGAAAGGGTCATGCAGCAGCGGCAGATTCCCGATACGGTCTATCGCGGTGTTGTGTTGCAGGTCAGCAGCCAGTTCTGGTTGCAGCAGGGGCGACCGCATCTTGTCCAAGAAGCGTTGAGCCGACTGTTACGGCATTATCGGGGACCTTCTGCGTTGCAGGCGCCACCCGCGACGTTTGAGCTGATTATTCGCATCGAATACCTGCTGGCCTGCGCGAATGCGCAATCGGTCCCTGACGAAGCCGCTCTGCCCATCATTGAACGATTGCTGAAACGCGCTCAGGCCAAGGGCATGTTGGCGGCAGAAACAGAGTTGCTGCTGGCCTTCGCCCAGTTGGCCGAATCGAACGGTGATGCGGTGGCGGCGCAGCAAGCTTTCCAGCGAGCCGCAATGCTGGCGGAGCGCTGCCGGTTGCAGCAAGCCATGCGCGAGTGGGAATTACGCCGAGGCAGCACCGGCACGGCGTCTGGCAAGCAGATTCCTGTCTGGCTGAGCGATAACGCTGATCATGCCCCAGGCCTCAGTCGACGCGAGCGCGAAGTGCTGGCATTGATTGCTCAGGGTGCTTCGAATCAGCAGGTTGCCGAACAACTGTTTATTTCATTGCATACAGTAAAAACCCATGCGCGGCGTATTAATGGAAAGTTGGGTGTGGAGCGCAGAACTCAAGCGGTGGCAAAAGCAAAGTTGATGGGGATACTGATTTAGGTTGTGAGGTTTTGCAGTACAAAGGATTGCATGTGTTTGTTGGCATGTTTTGTAAATTGTTCGCCCTTCAAGTTGCCTGGAAAAGAAACTACCTTGCAACTATCTACAGTGGCTGTGTTCGCAGCTCTGGATAGTCAAGTAAGGAAAAGATGTGGTCAAGTTATATAAAAGTCTGATGCGTGGTTCTTTGGGTGAGCAACTTACCTGGCCTGAAGAGTGGGAAAAGGCAATCCAGGCAAAAGAAGATCTTTTCAAGATCGTCGACGCCATGCCGAGCGTGCTGGATATTCTTCGTAGCATGCTTGGCAGTGAATTGAAGCGTTTGGGCAAGACAATCGATATTGACAAGGTTTATATCAATACAGACTCGGCTTTTCCTGATAATGGAAGTCGCCCTTCTGGCACTCTTTGGGAAGTGACTGTTCATTGTCTTGATAATAATGTCAGCCCCGCTTACATAATGGGCGGTGATGGGGTTTATTCTCTGCCGGACACCCGGAATGAGCAGTTCAAAGTCAGTGCTCTCAATGTCCTTATTGTCGAGGATCTGATTGCTGCGGTGATCACCGGGTTGCAAAAGACATTGCAAACCGAGATCGCAAAGTTCTGGGCGGCGCCAGCCAGGTCCATGCGACCGGACACGGCACCGTTGACCAATAAGCAGGCTTTCATCGAAGCCTGCGCCGTGGTCACCAGTGCAGAGCTTTCGCTGTCGGTCATGGCCAACAATTTTGACGCTTGGTTGGGCGAGCGATTCGCTCATCTACTTGACGCAGATGGCGGTCGCGCAGCGTTTGAAGTCAGGCTGCAACCTGAACAGGATTACCTGCTGTCGCTTCAGCCTTGTTTCGTTCTGGACAACGCCGAGCGTGCGGATGCAGAAATGCCGCTGGTGAATGAGTCAACCTCTTATCTGCTGCATACGCCGGAAAACGGCTTTGAATTTTTTGAAAAAAATATCGATCTGCATAGCAAACTTCAGCAGCGACTGTCCCTGAGTGGAGACCAGATCAGGTATCTGAAAGCTGCGCAAAGTCCTCATGCATTTTGTGCCGAGGCTCACCTCAAGGGTCAGCTTGAAAGTGTTTCACTCTTGATCGGTGGCCAGGAACAACTGGCAAAACCGCTGACTTCCATGCTGCAGGACAATCAAGGCCTGCATGTGCTGCGTTACGGCATCGAAACCCGCTTCTATCTGCTTTGGGCTGCATTGAAACGCACCGATTGGCCGCTATGGCTGCATGCCGCTGGTAGCGATATGCAACAGCGCTATAGCGAGCTTGAAGAGTCGCGGGATCAATACCAGGCTGTCTACTCAAACACCTTCGATGCATGTTTTTCATTCAAGGATTATGTAGTGCGCACATTCGCCGAATGGGCGGACAGGGTACTTGGTGAACAACTGGATCCGGAATCGATAAGTGTCCATAGCTCGTACAGTCTGCAAATTGCCGGGCGTACTATCGAACAGGAAGAAACCCGGACGCTGACGGAGTTTATTGTTTTCGGGCTGCACGACAATGGTTATAGAGCGGCTCTGACTATCATCGGCGCTCCCGCCGGAAGTCGGTTGACGGCAGTAGCGCTTGAACAGTGGCTGGAAAATCGTAACCTGCGGCTGGAATTTACCGGCACTCTTGCATACTCGCCCTCGGTGGCTTACCAGGAGGCTTATCGCAACTATCTCTGCAGTCAGATGGAGTTCGCGGCTTTTGTTGCTCGTCACTCCGGGAAACTGGATTCCACTGATGCCAATATCATCGCGCGGGCCATGGCCAATGATCCTGCGGTGACGGTTCAGGGAATGCGAATCCGATCCCAGGTGCCGGCGTTGAAAGAGGTCCTGATCATTTCGGCCCGAGAGTATGTACCGTCGCTGATGTTGATCAAAACGCCTGCCGGTGAATTCGAACTGCATAAATTTGCCGATATCTACGCGGCAAACCGCTGGCTGGAGTCGGCGTTGTCCGCTGATCGTGAATACGCTGCATTGCTGATCCATCCGGACTATCTGCACGAAGCGGGTGAGTTGCTCGGCAGCGCTCGTACACAACTGAGCTATCGCTATACGCTCGATAGCCGACCGGTTGATCTCGGCCTGAATCCCAAAGCACCCTTGGCGGACTACGCGAATGTCGCCTACCGCGCCGAAGTTGCCCTGCACAAGGCCATTGCACCGGCCGGTTATCGGGCGCTTGGCTTCGAGGGCCGCAAGCGCTATTCGCGTCTGAGCATCGAATTCAAGGCACTGTCCATGGTTGAGGCGCGAGACAATGGTTTTCCGACATTCGAGCAATTCACTTATGACTCGGTGAAAGCTCAGATCGAAGACATTTTGCGTTCGCGTGGCAGTAACGTTTCGGTCGATCCCGACCAGATCATTGTGCAAACCGAAGACTTTCGTAAGAGCGTTACCGACGTTTTGCTTGAAGGACTCGCTTTTGAAGCGGCGCACCCGTCCTACGAAACGAAATTCAGCCCGAAATACTATTTGGTCAACGGCCATCCCATCGTTGAAAAACTGGATATCCGCGACCTTTCCTCGCTGTCGAAAACATTCCGACCCGGCGACAGATATACCGCGATGCTGAAAGAGCAATATCAGAACAAGGCGCATCCTGATTACTCATTCAAACGCGCTGTACACGCCCGGAAAATCCGTTGTGAGATGTACCGTAATGCATTTGCCGACTTCACCAACGGCAGATTAACCACTGAATCTTTCTCTGCTGTCCAACGGGTTATCGACAATCTGAAAGAAGGTGGCGGCTATCCATCAATCGTCAATAGCGTCTCCGAAGGCGACATCGGGCTGTATAAATTCAACATCGGCACGCTGGGTCTGACGGCTGCCGGGGACCGTACAGTGGGTGGCGTTTATATTTTTCGACTGAAGTTATCGTCAGGTTTCTTCGACTTGCTCTATACGCCTGACGCGCCGGATCAAGTCAGCTTCCGGCCGATCGCTGAGTTCATTCCTTCGATTCGTTTTCGGAAAGGCCCGTTCAGGACCTACTACAGCGAGCGGATACTGCTGGTTGACCAGAAAGTGATCAATGACTACTTCGATAATCTGGTCGCCACGGTAGATGCCCGACCGGTCATTCGCACGCAGCAGCGTTCGTTACTGCCCGATCTGTTCACTTTCCACGACGAGCGCGTGCGCCGTGTATTGAGTGACATTGACGAACGGACCACCAGTCTCAATGAAATAATTGCCGCCCTGGTTTATGAAAACCTGTTGAAGGCCGCGAACATCGTCAGCCTGGTGGTGCCACCCGTAGGCACTGTGGTGGTGGCTGTGCAGGTGATGAAAAGCATCTACGACGCTTCGCAGTCGCACCGACGGGGTGATTATTCCGCCGCGCTGGGGCATGTGCAGGATGTATTGAGCGGACTGCTGACATTGGGTCAGGCTGCAGCGGCGGGGGCGCCGGTTAAAGAACTTACCCGTGCGCAACGCTCGTTTCTAAGTCTGTTTGAAGACGCCCGCACGGTCGCGGAACTCGTCACGTATTACACCGGCCATGAAGACCCCGCCGATGAGCTGATCGGTTTCTTCAAGTCACTGATGCAAGAGGGTGACAGCGCATTGAGCAAGACCACGGTGCGTTGAGTCGTTTCGAGCGCACATAAGCATTACTTAACTTTCGTAACCCATGCGCCAACTCACGGCCCGCGTCGCAGCCAACAACCGCTGCGCCGCCGGGCCGTTTTCGTCGGCGTGGAACAGCGAGGTCGGGCCGACGATGGTCAGCACCGCAGCGATCTGGCCGACCGCGTTGAACACTGGCGCAGACAGCGCATCCACACCCGGCATCAACAAACCATGCACGTGATGCAGACCGCGTTCGCGGATCTGTTCACACAGCGCTGCATAGGCTGTCTCATCCTTGAGCGGATGCTCCGCGACAGCGATTTCCTGCTCGCGCAATTCATCGGTTTCCCGGTGCGGCAGGTAAGCGCTGAACACCAGCCCGGTGGACGAACTGAGCAGCGGCAGCACCGAACCCAATTGCGTCACCACCGTCACCGCGCGCACCGCCGGTTCGATATGCACCACGGTTGCGCCCTGATTGCCCCACACCGCGAGAAAGCAGGTTTCGTTGAGTTCGTCGCGCAACTCGGACAGCGGCAGGGCGGCGACCTTCAGCACGTCCATGCTGTTGAGTGCGGCCAGGCCCACCCGCAGCGCTTCGCGACCGAGGCCGTAATGGTTGGTGGCGGCGTTCTGTTCGGCAAATCCCGAAGCAATCAACGCCTGCAGATAGCGATGCACCTTGCTCGCCGGCATCTGCACGTGTTCGGCCAGACGCGACAGCGAAGTCGACGGTGACAACTCGGCCAAAGCCTTGAGGATGTCGGTGCCGACCTCGGCGGAGCGGACTTTCTGTTTGCCGTTGCTGTCGCTGGTTTTTTCCATGGGGCTGGCGGTTCCGGTTCGAATGGGCGTCTTTATAGCTTGACGCTGGATAGCGAGCAAATTACGTTATGCGTAATCAGATTACGATAATAACAACCCCGGCGTGCCGAGACCTCTGAGCCAGAGCGATGGGCCATTGCCGACTCCCTGTTCAGGAGGCTCCATGAACCTCGATTCAACCGCGCAGGACCTGGTTTACCAGTCCGGCTTCGGCAACGAATTCAGCACTGAAGCGTTGCCCGGCGCGCTGCCCGTTGGCCAGAATTCCCCGCAAAAAGCCCCGTACGGCCTGTATACCGAATTGTTCTCCGGCACCGCGTTCACCATGCCGCGCAGTGAAGCGCGCCGCACCTGGATGTACCGGATTCAGCCATCGGCCAACCACCCGGCGTTCGTCAAACTGGAACGGCAACTGGCCGGCGGACCGTTGGGTGAAGTGACGCCCAATCGCCTGCGCTGGAATCCCCTGGAGCTGCCGACCGAACCGACGGATTTCATCGATGGCCTGGTCAGCATGGCCGCCAACGCCGGCGCCGAGAAACCGTCCGGCATCAGCATTTATAACTACACCGCCAACCGTTCGATGGAGCGGGTGTTCTTCAACGCTGACGGTGAAATGCTGCTGGTGCCGCAACTCGGTCGCCTGCGTATCGCCACCGAACTGGGCGTACTCGAAGTGGCGCCGCTGGAAATCGTCGTGCTGCCGCGTGGCCTGAAATTTCGCGTCGAACTGCTCGATCCACAGGCACGCGGCTACCTCGCCGAGAACCATGGCGCGCCGCTGCGCCTGCCAGATCTGGGGCCGATCGGCAGCAACGGTCTGGCCAATCCCCGGGATTTCCTCACCCCGGTCGCTGCCTACGAAAACCTCCAGCACCCGACTACTTTGGTGCAGAAATTTCTTGGCCAGTTGTGGGCCACTGAACTCAATCACTCACCGCTCAATGTGGTCGCCTGGCATGGCAACAACGTGCCGTACAAATACGACCTGCGCCGTTTCAACACCATCGGCACGGTGAGTTTCGATCATCCCGATCCTTCGATCTTCACCGTATTGACCTCGCCGACCAGCGTGCACGGTCTGGCCAACCTCGATTTCGTGATCTTCCCGCCGCGCTGGATGGTCGCCGAAAACACCTTCCGGCCACCGTGGTTCCATCGCAACCTGATGAATGAATTCATGGGCCTGATCCAGGGCGAATACGACGCCAAGGCCGAAGGCTTCGTGCCCGGTGGCGCTTCGCTGCACAGCTGCATGAGCGCCCACGGCCCGGACGGCGAAACCTGCACCAGGGCGATCAACGCCGAACTTGCGCCTGCAAAAATCGATAACACCATGGCCTTCATGTTCGAGACCAGCCAAGTGCTGCGCCCAAGCCGTTTCGCCCTCGACTGCCCTCAATTGCAATCCAGTTACGACGCTTGCTGGGCCTCGCTGCCCGCCACGTTCGACCCGACCCGGAGATAACCCATGACACAGAATTCCATCACCCGCAGCTGGGTCGCTTCGGCCAACGGTCACAGCGATTTCCCCTTGCAGAATTTGCCGCTGGGCGTGTTCAGCCTCAAGGGTTCTGCGCCGCGCGCAGGCGTGGCGATCGGCGAGCACATCTTCGATTTGCAGGTGGCGCTTGAGGCCGGGCTGTTCGACGGCGTCGCACGCAGTGCGGTGGAAGCCATGCACGGCGGGCAGTTGAACGCGTTCTTTGAACTTGGCCGTGAGGCGCGGGTGGCCCTGCGCGAACGCCTGATCGAACTGTTCAGTGAAGGCAGCACGCTGCGCGGGAACATCGAAGCGCAAGGCGCGAAACTCTTGCCGTTGGCTGCCGATTGCCAGATGCACCTGCCGGCGCGAATCAGCGATTACACCGACTTCTACGTCGGCATCGAGCATGCGCAGAATGTCGGCAAACTGTTCCGTCCGGATAACCCGCTGTTGCCGAACTACAAGCACGTGCCGATCGGTTACCACGGTCGCGCTTCCACAGTGCGAGCGTCCGGCACCGACGTGCGCCGGCCGAAAGGCCAGACGCTGCCGGCCGGGCAGACCGAACCGGTATTCGGCCCATGCGCACGTCTGGATTACGAACTGGAGCTGGGCATCTGGATCGGCCAGGGCAATGAGATGGGCGAGCCGATTGCCATCGGTGACGCTGCCGAGCACATCGCCGGTTTCTGCCTGCTCAACGACTGGTCGGCGCGGGATATCCAGGCTTGGGAATACCAGCCGCTCGGGCCATTTCTGTCGAAAAGTTTCATCACCAGCGTCTCGCCCTGGGTGGTGATGGCTGAAGCACTGGAACCATTCCGCACGGCGCAACCGGCGCGCCCTGAAGGTGATCCGCAGCCGCTGCCGTATCTGCTCGACAAGCGTGATCAGGACGGCGGTGCCTTCGACATCGAACTGGAAGTGCTGCTGCGCACCGAAGCCATGCGCGAGCAGAACCTGCCCGCCCATCGCCTGACCCTGAGCAACACCCGCTACATGTACTGGACCGTGGCGCAAATGGTCGCGCACCACAGCGTCAACGGCTGCCAGTTGCAGGCTGGTGACCTGTTTGGTTCGGGCACTTTGTCCGGCCCGGAAAACGGCCAGTTTGGTAGCCTGCTGGAGATTACCGAGGGCGGTAAGAAACCGATCGAACTGGCTTCCGGCGAAGTGCGCAAGTTCCTTGAGGACGGTGACGAAATCATCCTGCGCGCCCGCTGTGCCCGCGAAGGTTTTGCCTCGATCGGCTTCGGCGAATGTCGCGGCACCGTGATCGCGGCACGCTGACAGGAGCGGCTTATGGATCTCTTTGGCTATTACCGTTCCACTTCATCGTACCGGGTGCGAATTGCGCTGGCGTTGAAGGGCCTCGATTACCAGGCGCTGCCGGTCAACCTGATTGCGCCGTCGGGCGGTGAACATCGGCAGCCGGCGTATCTGGCGCTCAATCCCCAAGGCCGGGTGCCGACATTGCGCACCGATGACGGCGCGCTGCTGATTCAGTCGCCGGCGATCATCGAGTATCTGGAAGAGCGTTATCCACAGGTGCCGTTGCTGCCGGATGATCTGCTGGCGCGCGCGCAGGTGCGCGGCGTTGCGGCGGTAATCGGCTGCGACGTGCACCCGCTGCACAACGTCAGCGTGCTCAATCGCCTGCGCCAGGCGGGGCAGAATGAGGCGCAAGTGGTGGAGTGGATCAGCCATTGGATCAGCCAAGGGCTGGCGACAGTGGAGCAGTTGATCGGCGACAGCGGTTTCTGTTTTGGCGAATGGCCGTGCCTGGCAGATGTGTATCTGATTCCGCAGTTGTATGCCGCAGAACGGTTCAATGTTTCGCTGGAGGCTTACCCGAAAATCCGCCGCGTTGCTGCGCTCGCTTTGGAACATCCAGCGTTCATCAAGGCCCATCCCGCCAACCAACCAGATACCCCTAAATGATCGCTCCCACGCGGAGCGTGGGAACGATCAATAAAAACAAAAACAGGTACTTGCGATGCATAACCAGATTGCCAGCTTCCGTGCGGCGCTCGACGCCCGGCCTGTGTCCCGTTATCAGTGGTTGCTGTTGACTCTGCTGGCGTTGCTGCTGGTCACCGACGGTTATGACGCCCAGGTGCTCGGTTATGTAGTGCCGGCGCTGGCCCAAGACTGGGGGCTGGAAAAATCCGTGTTCGGGCCGGTTTTCAGCGCCAACCTGCTCGGCCTGACCCTCGGTTCTCTCGCGGTTACGCCGCTGGCTGACCGCTTCGGTGTGCGTCGCATTCTGCTTGCCTGCGTATTGATCTACGCCACGCTGACGGTGCTGATGGTTTTCGCCGATTCGCTGAACACGCTGATGATCGCGCGATTCATCTGCGGCATCGGCATGGGCGGCGCGATGCCCAGCGCCATGGCCTTGATGTCGGAATATTCACCACCGCGTCTGCGTACGTTAATGGTGACGCTGGCTGCCTGTGGTTTCTCGTTCGGTGGGGCGGCGGGCGGTTTTGTTGCCGCCGGTTTCATCGATCAGTTCGGCTGGCAGGCTGTGTTCCTCGCTGGCGGCGTGACGCCGTTGCTGCTGTTCCCGTTTCTCTGGTGGATGTTGCCGGAATCGCTGCCGCGTTTGCTGCGTGATGCACCGCCGTATGCACGGCTGCGCAAAGTCAGCGCGCGGATGTTGCCGGACTGGCAGCCACCGCTGGCCAGCGTCGAGCAGAACGAGCGTGAGCAGGGCAGCAAACTGACCGTGGTCGAGTTGTTTCGCAACGGCTACGCGCGGCCAACCTTGTTGATCTGGGCGACGTTTTTTGTCAGCCTGATTCTGTTGTATTTCATGATCAGCTGGCTGCCAACGCTGCTGCTGGAAAGCGGATTGAAACTCAACGAAGCCAATCTCGTGACGTCGATGTTCCTGTTCGCCGGGACCCTTGGCGCGATCTGTATGGCCTGGTTCGCCGACCGTTTGCAACGCAAGGTGCGCCTGTTGTCCGGCGTACTGGCAGGGGCGGCGCTGTGCACGATTCTGCTCGGGCTCAACCACGACGATCCGCGTTTTCTGGTGGCCTGTGTGTTTGCCGCCGGGTTCTGCATCATCGGCGGGCAACTGACGCTGAATGCCTTTGCCAGCAATTTCTACCCGGCCCATGTGCGCGCCACGGGCACCGGATGGGCATTGGGCGTGGGACGTTTCGGTTCGATCCTCGGCCCGCTGTTCGGCAGCCTGCTGCTGGCAATGCATATACCGGTGGCGCAGATTTTCTTCTTCTGCGCGATCCCGGCGGTGATTGCCGCACTGCTGATCATTCAGGTGCGCTCGCCCACTGATGCCTCCCGAGCCACCGTGGGAGCGAGCCTGCTCGCGAAGAACGATAACGCGGTTTGACCGGAGACCGAGGTGCCTGCTTCGCGAGCAGGCTCGCTCCCACACAGGTTTGTGTGGGCCTCGAGGATGGGGGCAGCCCGCAGAAGGTAGTTAATGCACGACGGAGTTGGGCGGCAGATGGCCGAGGCGTTCGGTCAGGCGCAGCCGCTGGATCGGGTCTTCGCTGAGCAATAACGCATGCTCCAGATCGAAGCGCTCAGCGTTCGGGCAATCCAGCCGTTGATACAGACTGGCCCGGGCCATGTAATCAGAGGCCTTCGCATCGCCCAGTTCGAGCACTCGTTCTGCGTCGATCAACGCGGCGATGTGATCGTCGTGGGTCAGGTGCAATTGGCGCAGGTTGCGTGACAGACGCTGCAGCATCTGCACCGGAGTTGCGCTCAGCAAATGTTCGGCGCTGAGCTGCATGTTCGGCCCGTATTGGCGTTGCAACAGTTCGCGACAGTCGTTGGGATACAAGCGTCGCCCGCCGCAAGGGTCGAGCAAGTGGTCGGCGCCGGGTACCCGCAACAGGAAATGCCCGGGGAAGTTGACCCCGACCAAAGGAATTTCGAGGCCATGCGCCAGTTCCAGTGCGATCAACGCCAATGCCAGCGGCTGACCGCGCTGGGTGTGCAACACGCGGTGCAGCAGCGCCGCCTGTGGGCGCAGCGGCAGGAAATCATCCTGTGCGAAACCGAGATCGACCATGCGCCGCAACAGCGGTTGCGCCAGTTCGCTGACCGGCAGCATCGGCAGCCCATAGCTGACGCGTAGTTGCAGATCCTTGAAGGTGCGCAACCATGCCTCGGGCTCGAGGGTTTTGTCGTGCTCGGCACTTATCCACAGCGCAGCTTCCAGCAGCGCCGGCGGTGAACGATGCAGGCATTCGAAAAAGCGTTGGCGCGCACTCATCTGAATCTCCCTCCAATGCCTCGTTTTAGCCCCGTCCGGGTTGTTCGTCCAGTGCCGGGCGCGTTGAGCGCGAGTTATAGCGGCGCAACATTGTCCGCTCGGCGGCTCATGCTGGTGCGCGCCAGCAATTTTCAGGGGCAAGCCTATACTGGCGTTCTACAAGAAGTGATTCGGGAGCCTGTCGATGTTCGCTCTCATGCAAAGCACTCGCCTGGAATCGCTGCACCTGAGCGTGGACCCGGTCACCGGGTTGAAGGCGGTCATTGCCATTCATGACAGTCGCCTGGGGCCAGCCCTGGGCGGCTGCCGTTACCTTGCCTATCCCAACGACGAATCTGCGGTCGAGGACGCCATTCGCCTGGCGCAAAACATGAGCTACAAAGCGGCGCTGGCCGGCCTTGCGCAGGGCGGCGGGGTGGCGGTGATCGTGCGCCCGGCCCATGTCGAGAATCGCGCCGCGTTGTTCGAGGCTTTCGGCCGTTGCATCGAGCAGCTCGACGGTCGCTACATCACCGCCATCGACAGCGGCACTTCAGTGGCGGACATGGACTGCATTGCCCAGCAGACCCGGCACGTCACCAGCACCACCTCGGCAGGCGATCCGGCACCGCACGCGGCCATGGGCGTGTTCACCGGCATTCGCGCCACGGCGATGGCGCGTCTGGGCAGCGACAACCTCGAAGGTTTGCGCATCGCGATTCAGGGGCTTGGCAACGTCGGTTATGCACTGGCCGAGCAACTGCACGCGGCCGGCGCCGAGTTGCTGGTCAGTGACATCGACCACGGCAAGGTGCAACTGGCGATGGAGCAGCTCAATGCTCACCCGATCGCCAACGACGCATTGCTCAGCACGCCGTGCGACATTCTCGCGCCTTGTGGGTTGGGCGGGGTGCTTAATAGTCACACCGTTTCACAGCTGCGCTGTTCCGCTGTGGCCGGTTCGGCGAACAATCAACTTTCCCATCTGGATGTGGCGGATCAACTGGAACGGCGCGGGATTCTTTATGCGCCGGATTATGTGATCAATGCCGGCGGGCTTATTTACGTTTCGCTTAAACATCGTGGCGAGGAGTTGCCGACCATCACGGCACATCTGTCGAAGATCAGTTCGCGGCTCACGGAGGTCTTCGCTCACGCGCAGGCGGAAAAACGTTCGCCGGCGCGGGTGGCGGATGAGTTGGCGGAAAAGGTTTTGTATCGCTGAAAGCAAAAGATCGCAGCCTTAGGCAGCTCCTACACTCGGAATGTGGGAGCTGCCGAAGGCTCGGGCCGCGATCGGACGATCTTTCTGATTACTTCGGCGCTTTCGCTGCTTTGGCGGGCTTCGCCGGCGCCTCGTCAGGTTCTGCCGCTTCAGCTTTTTCGACAGGCTCGGCCGGCGCATTGATCAGCTCCGACAGCGCATCGGGCTGGCTCTTGAATGCCCGGGCGAACACATCACGATTCTTCGCCATGTAGATCCCGGCTTCTTCCACTTGCTGTTCGGTCAGGGACGGAACGGCTTTTTGCAGCACATCGGCCAGATATTCGGCCAGTTCGAGCATTTTGTCATGACGATCAGCTTCGGCTTTATCCATGAACAAGCGCTCCAGATCTCGGCTGCTGCGGTATACCACTTCGACGGCCATTCACCACCTCACATGCCTTCACGTTAAGTTGTCTTGACGACTACTGTATCCATATACAGCGAAAAGGATAAGCGAATCCCTGCGCCATGGGTAGTGGCTTTTCAATGTAGACCGGATTTGGCGTTTGTCAGGGGACGGGGTGGCTGCTATTCGCGAGCAGGCTCGCTCCCACACAAACTCCAGCGGTGCGACCAAACGCCACGGCGCGGGATTTGCGGCGGATCGCCATGATGCGTGGCCCTGAACCTGCATGAAAACCGTTGCAACAAGGCGCGCGCGCAAAACCGTCACGTGCGATACGCATCATCCGCCCGAAACGGGCTAAGGAAACTCATCGTGAAAATAAACTGGGCCGAGAAACTGCGGCGTAACGTGCATCAACTGGCCGAGTCTCTGGGCAACCTGTTCGTCGAAACCTTCCACTATCTGGCGCTGTTCGCCATCGGTGCGGTGACGGCGTGGGCGGCGGTGATGGAGTTCCTCGGCATGCTCGAAGTCGGGCACATCAAGATCGATGACATTCTATTGCTGTTCATCTATCTGGAACTGGGCGCGATGGTCGGGATTTATTTCAAGACCAACCACATGCCGGTGCGCTTCCTGATCTACGTGGCGATCACTGCACTGACGCGCCTGCTGATCTCCAACGTCTCGCACCACAACCCGCCGGACATGGGCATCATCTACCTGTGCGGCGGCATTCTGCTGCTGGCGTTTGCGATCCTGGTGGTGCGTTACGCTTCGTCGCAATTTCCTTCGGTGAAGATCGAGAACCCGCAGCGCAAGCTCGGCACGGGCTCCAGCGAACATCCTGAAGTGGAGAAGGGCGAGCTTTAAAGGCCCGCCGCCTGGCCGGGCTGGCCTTTGACCCGTGGCGGTGGCGGGGTCAGCCCGGCGCCGCTGGTCATGGCTTCGAGAATCGACATGGCGCTGTGACCCTGTTCGATGGCGATGCCGAACTGGATGCTTTGCACCAGCCTCTTCAAACGCTCGGGATCGTTGCGCTGTTCGGCACTGATCATGCGCTTGGCCACGATGCGGCCGGCGTTGGACAGGGTCAGCATGATGCTGCCGTCCAGGCCCTGAATGCTCAGATTGATCTGATAGTCCGGCGCGAAAGCATCGGTAATGATTTGAAATGGGTTGTCCATGATGCGTCACCGCCTGATTGAACGTGCAGTTGTTGACCGGCCATGATCCGATTTGGTTCGCAACACCAGACCACTGGCATCTCGTTCGCTGAGGTTTGCAATGTCCGTTTGCCTCAAGGGTGATGTAGCAAGGGGCATGCCGGAAAAATTGTCGAACAATAAACACGGCGAAAAAAACGGCGAGCCTCGGGGCTCGCCGTTTTTTGTGGCGCGTTTTCAGGGCAGGAATGAGCCGATGATCGCTGACAGTGCAGTCAGGCCGATCAACACTCCACCCAGTTCACCGCCAGCCCGCCGCGCGAGGTTTCCTTGTATTTGTCGTGCATGTCGGCCCCGGTGTCGCGCATGGTGCGAATCACCCGGTCGAGGGAAATAAAGTGATTGCCGTCGCCGCGCAGGGCCATTTGCGTGGCGTTGATCGCCTTCACCGCCGCGATGGCATTGCGCTCGATGCACGGCACTTGCACCAGACCACCGACCGGATCGCAGGTCAGGCCGAGGTTGTGTTCCAGGCCGATTTCGGCAGCGTTCTCCAGTTGCTCCGGTGTCGCGCCGAGGACGTCGGCCAGGCCGGCGGCGGCCATTGCGCAAGCCGAACCGACTTCGCCCTGACAGCCAACTTCGGCGCCGGAGATGGAGGCGTTTTTCTTGCACAAAATGCCGACAGCGGCTGCGCCGAGAAAGAACGCGACGACATCATCGTCAGACGCATCCGGATTGAATTTCATGTAGTAGTGCAGAACCGCCGGAATGATCCCGGCGGCGCCATTGGTCGGCGCGGTGACCATGCGCCCACCGGCCGCGTTTTCTTCGTTGACGGCGAGGGCGAACAGGTTGACCCATTCCATCGCCGACAGGGTCGAGCTGATCACATTCGGTTTGCCGATTTCCAACAGGCTGCGATGCAGTTTCGCCGCGCGACGCGGTACTTTCAGACCGCCGGGCAGGATGCCTTCGTGGTGCAAACCTTGTTCGACGCACTCGCGCATCACTGACCAGATGTGCAACAGGCCCTGACGGATTTCGGCGTCGCTGCGCCAGGCGCGCTCGTTGGCCATCATCAGTTCGGACACACGCAGATTATGTTGTTTGCAGAGGGCGAGCAGTTCGGCGGCGCTGGAAAAATCGTAGGGCAACACCACGTCGCTGGTTGGCGCCACGCCAGATTCGGCTTCAGCCGCTTCGACGATGAAACCGCCGCCGACCGAGTAATAGGTTTGCGCGAACAGCTCGGCGCTTTCGCCAAAGGCGCTCAGCGACATCGCATTGGGGTGGTAGGGCAGGCTCTCGTCGAGCAGCAGCAGATCGCTCTGCCAGTCAAAAGCAATTGAACGTTGACCGGCGAGGGACAGTTGCCCGGTTTCGCGCAGTTGCTGGATGCGTGGCTCGATGGTCGAAGGATCGATGCTGTCCGGCCATTCGCCCATCAGGCCCATGACCGTTGCGCGGTCAGTGGCGTGGCCGACGCCGGTGGCAGAGAGCGAACCGTAAAGGCGGATCTGCACACGTCGCACATCATTGAGCAGATGCTGATCGATCAGAGCCTGGGCAAAGGTCGCCGCTGCACGCATCGGACCGACGGTATGGGAACTGGACGGGCCGATGCCCACCTTGAATAGATCGAAAACACTGATAGCCATGCTAAACCCTTACAAGCAATGGAGTAGGAATCGCTGCCATTTTTTGTCGGACAAGCGCAATGTCGGCGATACTGCCTGCCTCGGTTCGAGGTGACCAACGAAACCTCCTAAGACAGCCTTTAGCAGGACTAAACAATGAGTCGTCAATTGCATGCCCAGACCTATGTCTGGCTGCAGGTGTTTGCCTGTGCCGCGCGGCACCTGTCGTTCACCCGTTGTGCCGAAGAGCTGCACATCACCCCGGGCGCGGTCAGCCAGCAGATTCGCCAATTGGAAGAGCGCTTGGGCTTTCGCCTGTTTCATCGGCGCGCGCGTGGCGTTGAGTTGAGTGCACAGGGGCAGCGGCTGGCGATTACCGTCAACGAAGCCTATGGCAGCATCGATGCGGAATTGCGCCGACTGGACGCGGGGATGATCAGCGGAATTCTGCGGTTGCGCTCGATCCCGTCGTTTCTCGGCAAGTGGCTGACTCCGCGCCTGCCGCGCTTGCAGCAACGCTTTCCGGATATCCAGTTGCGCCTGGTGGCCGAGGACAGCAGTGTGCCATTGCATGAGGGCGATTTCGATCTGGCCATCGACCTTAACGATGGCAGTTACCCAGGATTGTTATCCACAGCCTTGCTCGACGAGCAGATATTTCCGGTGTGCGCGCCGAGCCTGCTCCGCGGGCGCCCGCCGTTGCACGGGCCGGCCGATCTGGTGCATTTCCCGTTGCTGCACGACATCACCGCCTGGCGTGGCAGTTACGAATACGCGGAATGGGAGTTCTACCTGAACGCGATCGGCTTCGAAGGCGCCGATGTGCGACGCGGCCACACCTTCAATCGCAATCACCTGACCATCGAAGCGGCGATTGCCGGCATGGGCGTGGCGATTGCCCGGCGCACGTTGCTCAACGATGAGCTGGAGCGCGGCACGTTGATCGTGCCGTTCGGCTTGTCGGTGCCCAACCATAAACGCTATGTGCTGCTGTATGCACCGGGGGCGTTGAGCCATCCGGGCGTGCGCGCTGTGCATGACTGGCTGGTGGAGGAGGCGGGAATTTTCCGCAGTCTGCACCCGCTGAATGAGCAGCAGATGTGAGCAGATTTTTCTGCGGAGCGGGTCGACCCAACTCCCGACATTAACAGCGGCTCGCTCGGTTGTCCGGCTTTTTTTGCGAATGAATATTTTTCTTTTTTCAGGGGTTGAAATGTTCGCCGCTCGGGCCGATTGTTGTAACCAGGAGGTCAGGAAATTCACTTCAAGGCCTCCAGCGAGCTAGCTGAAATAAGGGATGAACTATGCAAATCCAAGTCAACAGCGATAACCATATTCAAAGCAGTAAGCGACTGGAGGAGTGGGTACGTACAACTATTGAGAGCACGCTCGACCGTTATGAAGAAGACCTGACCCGTGTCGAAGTCCACCTGAGCGACGAGAACGGCGAGAAACCAGGTCCCCATGACTTGCGCTGCCAACTGGAAGCGCGGCCAAAAGGCCACCAACCGATTTCCGTGACCCACAAAGCCGATTCGCTGGAACAGGCGATCGACGGTGCTGCCGAGAAACTCGAGCACAAACTGGATCATCTGTTCGGCAAACTGCGAGGTAAACCACGCGCCGCTGTAGTGCCATTTACCGGCAAGGCCAACGACAAGCTGTTGGCGGAGGAATTTGACGAGAACGAACAGGCAGCGATCAACAGTTGATGCGCTGATTTCACAAGTAACCAAAGGAGAACGGGCCTGCTGATGCAGGCCCGTTTTTTTTGTTTGTGGTGTAGGTGATTGCTCGCAGGGTTTAAGACCGTAGCCCCTCACCCCAGCCCTCTCCCGAGGGAGAGGGAGCCAATTCCGGTTGTTTTCAGGTCCAGCGTTCGGCTCGATATTGCAGGCGAGCGTAAATCGTAAATATACCTCGGTCAGTCCCCTCTCCCTCTGGGAGAGGGTTAGGGTGAGGGGCTTTTGATCTTCAATGGGCTGCGGTCAGAACGCCACCGACGTCTGCACATAAACCGTCCGCGGCTCACCCACGTACTTTCCCTTGTTGTTGTCATCGAACGAGCGTGTGAAGTACTGCGTGTTGAAAATGTTCTTCACCCCCACCGCCACATTCAAATCCGACAGTTGCGGTCCGAAGTCATACCCGGCGCGGCTGCTGAACAGCATGTAGCCGGGGATCTTGCCGGTGCTGCCATCGGCGCTTTCCTTCGAAGTGTTGGCATTGTCGGCGAACTGGTCGCTCTGGAAGCTGCTGTCCAGATTCAGCTTCCATGGCCCTTCGGTATAACCGACGCCAATCGTGCCTTTGTGCTTGGAGGAAAACGGCACGCGGTTGCCTTTGTTCGGCCCGTCCTCGCGGATGGTGGCGTCGACATAGGCATAACTGGCGTAGACATCGAAACCGGCCAGCGCCGGGCTCAAGTCATCCAGCGCGTAATTGACGCTGGTCTCGATGCCCTGATGGCGGGTTTCGCCGCGAGCGATCACCGAGTCGTTGGTCTGGTTGCTTTCGTACTGGTTGTCGAAGTTGATCAGGAATGCGCCGATCTCCGCGCGCAGGGCACCGTTGTCGTAGCGCGTGCCGAGTTCCCAGGTGCGGGCCTTTTCCGGTTTCACTTCGCCGCTGCTCACGCGGTTGGACATCTGGCTGTATTGCACGCTGCCGAACGAGCCTTCGGTGTTTGCATACAGGTTCCAGCTGTCGGTGAGGTGATAAAGCACGTTCAGCGCCGGCAGCGCGGTGTTGTAGTCGCCCTTGTATTTGACGTTGGTCAGGTTGTTGGTCTGTTGCGACTCGATCATCTCGTAGCGCACGCCCGGAGTGATGGTCCATTTGCCGATGTCGATGCGATCATCGACGAAGAACGCGTTGGCCTCGGTACCACCGCGAGTGTCGCGGTCGTTGCGGCTGCTGGTGGTCGGGTATTCGTTGGCGCTGATCGGCGTGCGATAACGCAGTTCGTGGCCGGCCTCGTTGATGTAGCGGTAGCCGACGCCGACTTCATGGCTGCTCGGACCCAGGTCGAAGCCTTGGGCGAAACGGGTTTCCACGCCACGTACCCAATACTCGCGGGGCGACAGCGAAAGGAATGTGCCCTGATCCAGATAACCGCTGCGCAGGGTTTTGGTGAAGAAGGTGTTGGCGGTGAATTCGCGGCGATCTTCCTGATAGCGATAGCCGAAGTTGAACATCGTGCGGCGCCCCCAGAACTGGTCTTTCGGCCGCGTCGATTGATACGGATCGGCATCGTAATCGGCGACGTTGAGACCGCCGGGCATGTCGGCCTTGCCCTCGTAATACTGGGCCATGGCGTTGAAGCTGTTGGCTTCGTCGAGCTGATATTTGCCCTTGAGGATCAGGTCGTCGATCTCGGTATCGCTGTGTTCGCGCCAGTCACCGCCACGGGTGCCGGAGTACAACAGCGCACCACCGAGGCCGTTGGCGTTGGTGCCGCCGGCCAGCAGATTGGCGCTGGTCTTGAAACCGTCGTGGCTCGACGATGGGCTGGTTTCAGTCTGGAACCCACCCTTGACCGTTGGCTCGTCGGGAATCGCCCGGGTCACAAAGTTGACCACGCCGCCGACGTTCTGCGGGCCGTAACGCACCGCGCCGCCGCCACGCACCACGTCCACGGCATCCATGTTGCCCATGCTGATCGGCGCGAACGACAACTGCGGCTGACCATACGGCGCGAACGGCACCGGGATGCCGTCCATCAATACTGTCGAGCGTGCGGCCAGGCGCGGATTCAGACCACGAATGCCGAAGTTCAGTGCCATGTCGTGGCTGCCCGTGCCGTTGTTCTCCGGCGCATTCACACCGGGGATGCGGTTGAGCACATCGCGGGCCTGGGTCGCGCCTTGGCGTTCGAATTCTTCGCGGCGGATCACATCACGCGCCCCGGGGTGTTCGAAGACATTGATCTGCGCCGCATCGCCGAGCCAGTCGCCGACTACGGTCGAGGTGCCCAGCTCCAGCGCCGCGTCAGCCAGCGGTTGCAGGCTGAAGGCATTGTCGCCTTCGGCGCGGGCTTGCAGGCCGGTGCCTTCGAGCAGGGCATCGAGGCCTTGTTGCGTCGTGTAATTGCCCTCCAGACCCCGGCTCTGCACACCGCTGGTGACTTGCGAGCCAAAGGAAATCAGCACGCCGGCTTCACGGCCAAACTGGTTCAGCGCGGTTTCCAGCGACGCCGGGGCGATGTGATAAACCTTGGTCTCGGCGCCCAGCGCAGCGGGCAGGGCGGTGAAACTCAGGCTGGCGCCGAGCAGAAGATTGCGCAGGCTGCGGGCCAGTGGGGTAAGGCGGGTGGGCTGCATGTGGATGATCCTGAGAAGGTGGAATCAAGGGGGCTTTCCTTCTCTGTCACGCCAGATCTGAAAAACGGCTCATGGTTTTGGCGTTTTTTTTACACCCGCGCTTCGACGCTCACCCAATAACGGGTAAAGCGCTTCACTCTGACCGGCAGACTGATCTGCAGCAGGTCGAGAATCCGCTCGCTGTCATCCAGTGGATACGTCCCGGAAATCAGCAAATCGGCAACCTGGCTGTCGCACCGCAGCTGCCCGCGCCGGTAGCGGCCAAGCTCTTCGAGGAAATCACCGAGGCGCATATGAGCGGCGACCAGCATGCCGTCAGTCCACGCACCGCTGTTGGCGTCCAGGTATTTGGGTTCGCTGACGGAGCTGGCAGTGAAACTCAACTGCCGCGCGACCGGCAGCAGCAGGGGCGCGCGCTGGTTGGCGATGAGTTCGACTCGTCCTTCAAACAGCGCGATCTGCGTGCGCTCGGCAAACTGCCGCACATTGAGGCGCGCACCTTGGGTTTTCAGCACGCCGTGTGCCGTGCGGATCTCGAACGGATTTGCAGCGCTCAACAGCATTTCGCCCTCGAGCAGACCAATCAACCGCTGCGCACCGTCAACATCAACCGAGCTGGCGGTATTGAGCTGTAACGAATCGGCACCGCCCAGGCCGATCTCGCGCCGCTGGCCGACCGGCGTGCGGTAATCGGCGAGCAGCGACGGCAACGGCGTGTGCTCGCGCATGCCCCAGGTCGCCGCTGAGCCGGCACCGAGAATCAGCAACATTTTCAGCGCCTGACGGCGGCTGCCGGACTTCGGTCCGTTCAACGCCGCGTGGGCCAACGGCGACGAAACGCCGCGCAAACGCTGATTGACTCGTTGCATGTGTTCCCACGCCCGGCGGTGTTCGCTGTGCGCATCCAGCCATTGTTGCCAGGCCTGTTGCTGGCGCGGGGTCAGCGTGCCCTGCTGCATTTCCAGCAGCCAGTGCACCGCCTGTTCGGCGACTTGCGCGGAGAAATCCGGCACCCGATTCACAGCGCGAAATAGCAGCGCATGGCCGCTTTGTTCAAATGGCGTTTGACCGTGGCCACCGAAATACCCAGTTCTGCGGCGATCTGTGGATAAGTCAGACCATCGATCTGAGCGAGCAGGAACGCGCGTTTGATCTGGCGCGGCAAGCCGTCGAGCAGTTCATCGAGTTCGACCAGTGTCTGCAGGATGATCGCTTTGTGCTCTTCCGACGGCGCGACCATTTCCGGCATCTGCGCCAGTGTCTCGAGGTAGGCGCGTTCCACATCCTGGCGTCGGTAGTGATTGAACAGCACGCGCTTGGCCAGCGTGGTGAGAAAGGCGCGCGGTTCGATGATCAGCGGTGGCTCGCGAGCGGTCAGCACCTTGATGAACGTGTCCTGAGCCAGATCCGCCGCGCTGTCCGGGCAGCCGAGCTTGCGCCGCAACCAGCCGGTGAGCCAGCTGTGATGAGCGTGGTAGAGCGATTCGACGGGTTGGGCGGGCGGCAACGAAATGACTCCGGACGCAAAACTTGCGTAGAGAACGTGCATTAGAGAACAAGAACGGTTCGCATTGTAGAGGCTGGCGACAGTGTCCGGCAATCAGATGCTTTTGCGTATGAGAATATTTATCATTAATATTGCTCGCCTGTAGATTCGGCTTGTCGGCCGAACGTTTCCGTTTCAGGGTCGAAACATGAAAGGCAAACTCGCCACCCTTCCCATGTCCTATCGTCTGGCCGTCACTTCGCGAGTGCTGGCGGCGATTTTCGGCGGCTATCTGGTGGCGGCGCTGGCCAGTGTCACCCTGACGTTGTGGCTGCCGTTGAACCGCGCCGAAGCGGTGGTCACTGGCATGACCGTGTCCTTTCTGGTCTATCTGGTCGCGGTGCTCTGGTGTTTTGCCTGCCGCAGCGCGTGGTCGGCGTGGGTCGGCCTGTTGGTGCCGAGCGTGATTCTCGCCACCGTTTCCGGTGCCGCGCGCGGTCTGGGGCTGGCATGAAAGAGGGCTTCCGGCAGGCGATGGCCTGGCTGCACACCTGGGCCGGGCTGGTGTTCGGCTGGTTGCTGTTCGCGATTTTTCTCACCGGCACGCTCGCTTATTTCAAAGATGAAATCAGCCACTGGATGCAGCCGGAAATCGCTGCACATTCGCTTGATAGCGAAGCGAGCCTGGCGCTGGCGCAAGATTATCTGCAACAACACGCCGCCGGCGCCTCGCGCTGGCTGATCGATTTGCCCGATGCCCGCGACCCCGGCCTGACGGTGCGCTGGCAACAGGCGCCGGGCAAACCCGGCGAGCGCGGCCGCTTCGAATCCCGAACTCTCGACGCTCAGACCGGGGCCGAGGTGCAGGGCCGCGAAAGCATGGGCGGCGAGTTCTTTTACCGTTTCCACTTCCAGTTGCAGATGCCTTATCCATGGGGGCGCTGGCTGGCGACTCTCGCCGCGATGGTGATGTTCGTTGCGTTGATCAGCGGCATCATCACCCACAAGAAAATCTTCAAGGACTTCTTCACCTTCCGCCCGCGCAAGGGCCAGCGTTCCTGGCTCGACGGGCATAACGCCGTGGGCGTGCTGGTGCTGCCGTTTCACTTGATGATCACTTACAGCAGCCTGGTGATTTTCATGTCGATGGTCATGCCGGCCAGCATCGTTGCCTCTTACGGCAGCGACGTGCGCAAGTTCTACGACGAAGTCTTTCCCGCCTCGAAGACGCCCGAGCGCGCCGATGTCGCCGCACCGCTGACCGCCATGGCGCCGCTACTGGCCAAGGCCAGCGAGCAGTGGTCGGGCGGCCATACCGCGCGCCTGTCGGTGAGCAACCCGGGCGATGCCAGCGCCACGGTGGTGCTGTCCCGCGCGGGCGATCGGGTGGTGCATGATTTCGGCCGGGCGGTCACCTTCAATGGCGTCACCGGGCAGCTTCTGAGCAGCACCCCCGATCAACCCATGGCGATGGCGGTGGGTGGCGCGTTCTACGGTTTGCACATGGGCCATTTCGCCGGGCCGCTGTTGCGCTGGATGTATTTCATTTGCGGACTGGCCGGCACGGCGATGATCGGCACCGGGCTGGTGATCTGGCTCGGCAAGCGGCAGCTCAAGCACGTGAAAAGCGCGGCGCTGCCCTTCGAGTTGCGCCTGGTCGAGGTGCTGAATATCGCCAGCATGGCCGGCCTGGTATCGGCGGTGGCGGTGTTCTTTCTGGCCAATCGACTGCTGCCGGTGAGTCTGGCGGGGCGGGCCGATTGGGAAGTGAATGCGTTCTTCATAGCCTGGGGTCTGAGCGTGGTGCACGCGGTGTTGCGTCCGGGGCGCAAGGCGTGGATCGAACAGCTGACGCTCGGCGCCGCGCTGTTTATCGCGGTGCCGCTGATCAATGCGCTGACCACACCGTGGAATCTTGGCGCCAGCCTGATGCAGCGCGACTGGGCACTGGCCGGATTTGATCTGACGTGTCTGGCGATGGGGCTTTTTCTCGGCTGGGCTGCGCGCAAGATGCAGCGTTCGGGCGACTCCGTCAGCGTTCGCAAAGTAAGTCCTTCGCCTCGCTCGATCACAGTCGAACAGGGGGCCAACTGATGCTGCTGGTCCTGTTGCTCACCTATGCCGGCTTCACCGCGTTGTGCCTGTCGATGCCACGTCATCACGCCGAATTGCTCGGCGCCAAACCGTCGACGCGCCGCCGTCAGGGTCTGGCGTTGGCGGGATGGCTGTTGCTGGCGCTTTCGCTGTGGGCGGCGGTCGCGGCCAGTGGCTGGAGTTTCGGTCTGGTCGACTGGTTCGCGGTGCTGATGCTCAGCGCTTTGGCATTGGTGCTGTTGCTGCCGTATCGCCCGCGTCTGGCCATGGCCCTGGCCGGGTTGAGCCTGTTGGCGAGCACGGTCGCCGCCTGGGCGCAGTGCTGAAGTGCTGATCGGTCTGCCGCCGGAATCGCGTGACGATGAAGCGCGTGGCGCGCGTGCGCATTTTCTTCAGGTGTTTCTGTCCCAGCGTGCGCAAATGGAGGCGCTGGTGAATCGGCGCGTCGGTTGTCGGGCGACGGCGGCGGATCTGGTCCAGGATCTGTTTTTGCGCTTCTGGCGTCGGCCGCTGGTCCAGGTCGAAGAGCTCAGCACTTATCTGCTGCGCTGCGCCGGCAACATCGCCATCGATCATTTGCGCAGTGAAGGCACGCGCACGCGGGTCAACGAAGGCTGGCAGCCGGACGAACCCGACAGCCATGGCAGCGAACCCCAGGCTGCGCTGGAGGCCGGTAATGATTTGCGCCATGTCGAGGCGGCATTGCGCGCCTTGCCCGAGCGTACCCGGCAGATCTTTCTGCTCAATCGCATTCACGGGCGCAAGTACGCCGAGATCGCCAAGGCCATGGGCCTGTCCCAAAGTGCCGTGGAAAAACATATGATGCGCGCCCTCGAGGCCTGCAAGGCCAGCCTGCGCGACCCCGCGCCACGCCTGCCAGGGAAAGCACCGTGAAGCCATCAAACCCGATCACGCCGACAACGGCCCAGGAACAGGCCGCGCTGGCCTGGCTGAGCCTGTTGCACGACCGCCCGAGCACTGGCGATCAGCTGACCTTCAGCCAATGGCTGCGCGCCGATCCGGCCCATGCCCAAGCGTATGCGCAGGCGCAGGTGATCTGGGAACTCAGCGAAAGCCCCGCGCGCACGCTGGCCGATGAAGATGCGCTCGCGATGCAAGGTTATCTGCAGGCGATGGACGCCCCGCGTCGTTCGCCGATGTTGCGTTGGTCGGGCGCGCTGGCCATGGCCGCGTGTCTGCTGTTGATGGTCAGCCTCGGCACGGGGTGGCAGGCGCAACGCTGGCTCGACGATCTGCGCGCTGATCATGTCTCGGCACCTGGGGAAATTCGCACGGTGACACTGGCCGATCAGTCGCAAGTGACGCTGGATGCCGACAGCGCGATTGTTGTGGATTTCAGTCATGGCCAGCGCCGCGTGAAATTGATCAGAGGCGCTGCTTTCTTCAGCGTCACCCACACCGGCGATCCGTTTGTGGTGGCGGCGGAGCAGGGCGAGGCGCGGGTGCTCGGCACCCAGTTCGAAGTGCGCCGGCAACCTCATGGCGCGCAAGTGACGGTGTTGTCCGGACGTGTCGCGGTGACGGCGGACGAGCACGGCCAACAACAGATTCTCACGGCCGGCCAGCAAGTTGCTTATGCCGACGGCACTGCGGAAAAACTGCATGCCGTGGACAGTGAAGCGCAACTGGCCTGGCGTCAGGGTTGGCTGACCTACTACAAGACCACGCTGGCCGATGTCGTCGAGGATCTGCGCCGCTATTACCCGGGGCGGATTGTGCTGCTCAACGATGAGCTGGCGGCGCGCAAGGTCAGCGGCAGCTTTCCGAGCAAGGACCCGCAGGCGGTGCTCAATTCGTTGCAGGGCGTGTTGGGGTTTGAGCAGCATCGGGTGTTGGGGCAGCTGATTATTCTGCGCTGAGGCTGCCGGCCTCTTCGCGAGCAGGCTCGCTCCCACAGGGAACGCATTCCAAAGGTGGGAGCGAGCCTGCTCGCGAAGGCGTCAGCCCAGGCAACAAATCCCCCCGCAAAATATTTTCAAATTAAAGGTGAGGTAACCCCGAGCCCCATCCGTGTAGTGACTGAAACTGCGAGCCATTCGCATCCGTTGCGGTTCTACACAGGTCATTGAGCAATGAAGTCCAGGGCAAAATCCGGTTCGGTCAAACAGTGGTTGGGCATGTCGGCGTTGAGTTTTTCCGCGTTGGCATTGCTGCCGATGAGTATCGCGCTGGCGACAGAAGCGGTGAGCAATCAGGCGCAACAGCAATTCAATTTTGCCCTCGCCGCCAAACCGTTACCGCAGGCCCTGAGTGACTTCAGCCGTGTGACCGGGCAGAGCGTGGTCTACACCGACGAAGCGCCGTACGGCCTCAATGCTCCGGCAGTCAACGGCCAGATGAGCGCCGAACAGGCCCTGCAACGCCTGCTCGGCAACTCCGGCCTGAGCTTTCGTCGCACTGACAGTCACACGTTGGCGCTGGAGCCGATGCCGACCGCAGGCGCGCTCAATCTTGGCGCAACAACGATCACCTCGACGCGTGACGAATCGATGAGCTATCAGCCGCCGGAAACCAGTTCGGTGATGCGCTCATCGGCGTCGCTGCAAGAAATTCCGCAGACGGTCAATGTCATCCCGGCGCAGGTCATTCGCGATCAGGCGCCGCGCAATCTAGACGACGCGCTGGCCAATGTCAGCGGCATCACCCAGGGCAACACCTTGGGCAGTACCCAGGACTCGGTGATGACTCGCGGTTTCGGTGACAACCGCAACGGCTCGATCATGCGCGACGGCATGCCGCTGGTGCAGGGCCGTGGCATGAACGCGACCGTGGATCGCGTCGAAGTGCTCAAGGGCCCGGCCTCGTTGCTCTACGGGATTCAGGATCCGGGTGGCGTGGTCAACCTGGTCAGCAAGAAGCCGGAACTGACCCAGTACAACGCCGTGACCGTGCGCGGTTCGACCTACGGTGACGGCAAGAACGGCAGCGGCGGCGCCTTCGACAGCACCGGCGCGCTGGGCGATTCCGGCTTCGCCTATCGCATGGTCGTCGATCATGAAGACGAAGATTACTGGCGCAACTTCGGCACCCATCGCGAGACGCTGATCGCACCGTCGCTGGCTTGGTACGGCGAGCGCACCAAGCTGCTGTTCGCCTACGAGCACCGCGAATTTCTCACCCCGTTCGACCGTGGCACCTTGATCGATCCGCGCACCAACCATCCGCTGGATATCTCGCGCAAACAGCGTCTCGACGAGCCGTTCAACGACATGGAAGGGCGCTCGGACCTCTACCACTTCGAAGCCGACCATGAACTCAACGACGACTGGAAAGCCCACTTCGGCTACAGCTGGAACCGTGAAACCTACGACGCCAGCCAGGTGCGCGTGACAGCGATCGACACCAACAAAGGCACACTGACCCGGAGCATGGACGGCACGCAAAACGCGATCAGCACCGATCGTTTCACCACCGCGAGCCTCGAAGGCAAAGTGAATGTGCTGGGCATGCAGCATGACTTGGTGTTCGGCGTTGATGATGAATACCGCAAGATCTATCGCGAGGATCTGATCCGGCAGAAAAGCCTGAGCACGTTCAGCTATCTCAACCCGGTCTATGGTCGCGAAGTGATGGGCACTACGGTGAGTGCGCCCGACAGTGCGCAGACCGATAAGCTGCGCAGCGATTCGCTGTTCCTGCAGGATTCGATTCACCTCAACGAGCAGTGGATTCTGGTCGCCGGCGGCCGTTTTCAGGAGTACGACCAGTACGCCGGCAAAGGCGTGCCGTTCAAGGCCAATACCGACAGCAATGGCCAGAAGTGGGTGCCGCGCGCAGGGCTGGTGTATCGCTACACCGACGCGCTGTCGTTCTACGGCAGCTACACCGAATCGTTCAAACCCAACTCGACCATCGCCCCGCTGAGCGGCAGCAGTACCGTGCTCGACGGCAGCATCGCGCCGGAGGAAGCCAAGTCGTGGGAGCTGGGTGCGCGGCTGGATATGCCCGGCAGCATCACCGGCAATATCGCGTTGTTCGACATCAAGAAACGCAACGTACTGGTGGCCAATTCCGAAGGCCCGACAACGATTTACAGTGCGGCAGGCGAGGTGCGTTCACGCGGGCTGGAAGTTGACCTGAGCGGGCAGCTCAGCGAGCACTGGAACCTGATCGGCAGCTATGCCTACACCGATGCCGAAGTCACCGAAGATCCGGAATACAAAGGCAAGCGCCTGCAAAACGTAGCGAAAAATTCCGGCTCGCTGTCGGCGGTGTATGACTTCGGCAATGTGTTTGGCGGCGATCAGTTGCGTGTCGGGGCGGGCGCGCGGTACGTCGGTGAGCGTGCCGGCAACGCGGTGAATGATTTTGACCTGCCGAGCTACACCGTGGCGGATGCGTTTGCCACTTACGACACCACGGTTGAGGGGCAGAAGGTCAAGTTTCAGTTGAACGTGAAGAACCTGTTTGATCGCACCTATTACACCTCGTCGGCGAGCCGCTTCTTTGTGTCGATGGGGGATTCGCGGCAGGTTTCGCTTTCCAGCACGCTGGAGTTTTGAGGCAAGATCAAAAGCCCCTCACCCTAGCCCTCTCCCTGTATGTACCGGACACATGGTGGACAGGTGTTCGGAGACATGGTGGACACTTTTTAATAGGCACATTGCTCATCATCAAGGAAATGACCTGTGTCCTGGCAAGAGGCATCCACCATGCAACTTCGTA